>NZ_JBHVDI010000095.1:0-13895 GCF_042802875.1 Kocuria sp. NPDC057446
CGCCTGCACCGTCCCCTCTCCCCACCGTCCCCTCTCCCCACCGTCCCGGTCCGTCCGGCCCCTCCGGGCGCCGGCCCGGCTCCCCGCCTCCGACCCGACACCTCGTTCGACGCCCGCGCCGGACGGCCGATCCGAAAGGGACCCCCATGGACATCCGCCACCTCGCACCCGAGCAGCTCTCCGACCAGCTCAGCGACCGCCGCACCGTGGCCACGGAGACGGTCTACGAGGGCTTCATCTGGGACGTCCGGCGGGACGAGTTCGAGCTCGCCCACGGGGAGGACCCCCTCCGCCGGGACTACATCACCCACCCCGGCGCCGTGTCCGTGCTCGTGCTCAACGACGACGACGAGGTGTTCCTGATCAACCAGTACCGCCGGCCGGTCGGGATGACCATGTGGGAGATCCCCGCGGGGCTGCTGGACGTCGAGGGCGAGGACCCGGCCGAGGCGGCCCGGCGGGAGCTCGCGGAGGAGGCCGACCTGCGGGCCGAGCGCTGGGACGTCCTCGTGGACTTCCACAACAGCCCCGGCTCCTCCTCCGAGGCCAACCGGATCTTCCTGGCCCGGGGCCTCAGCGACGTCCCCGACCTCGAGCTGCACGAGCGGGACGGGGAGGAGGCCGAGATCCACGGCACGTGGGTCCCGCTCGACGGCGCCGTGCGGGCGGTGCTGGAGGGCCGCCTGAACTCGCCCGCCGCCGTGATCGGACTGCTCGCCGCCCACACCGCCCGCTCGGAGGGCTACCGGTCGCTGCGCCCGGCCGACGCCCCGTGGCCCGGCCACCCCGACCACCGGTGACCGGCACGCCGCCCGGAGAGGACCCCGGGACGCCGCCGGGTGCGCTGCCCGGTGCGCCCTCCGGAAGCGGCCCCGGGGACGCGCTCGAGCGCGGCCTGGAGCGCTATCTGCAGCACCTGGCCGTGGAACGGGGCCTGGCCGCCAACACCCTGGCCGCGTACCGGCGGGACCTGCGGCGCTACGGCGAGCACCTCCGGGAGCGCACCGACCCGCCCGTGACCACCCTGGAGGGCATCACCACGGGACACGTGCGCGACTTCCTGCGCGACCTGTCCGCCGGGGCGCCGGAGCGGCCGCCGCTGAGCACCCGCAGCGCCGCGCGCTGCCTCGTCGCCGTCCGGGGCGCCCACCGGTTCTGGGCCCTCGAGGGCCTGACCCGGGCGGACCCCGCGGCCCCGGTCCAGCCGCCCACGCCGGGGATGCGCCTGCCGAAGGCCGTCCCGGTCGCCCAGGTCACCGCGCTGCTCGAGTCGACCGGCACCGAGACCCCCCAGCAGCTGCGGGACCGGGCGCTGCTGGAGCTCCTCTACTCGACCGGCGCCCGCATCTCGGAGGCGACCGGGCTCGACGTCGACGACCTGTCCCGGGCCGTGCGCCGGAGCGGGGAAGCCGAGGAGGCCGCGGCCGGGATGCCCTTCGTGCGGCTGTTCGGCAAGGGCGGCAAGGAACGCATGGTCCCGCTCGGCTCCTGGGCCGTGCGCGCCGTGGACGACTGGCTCGTCCGGGGCCGGCCCGCGCTCGCCGCCAAGGGACGAGGCACCCCCGCGCTGTTCCTCAACGCCCGGGGCGGGCGGATCAGCCGGCAGACGGCGTGGACCACCGTGAAGAGCGCCGCCGACCGGGTGGGCCTCGGGGACCGGATCACCCCGCACACGCTGCGCCACTCCTTCGCGACGCACCTCCTGGAGGGCGGCGCCGACCTGCGCGTGGTCCAGGAGCTGCTCGGCCACGCGTCCGTCAGCACCACGCAGGTGTACACCCTGGTGACCGTGGACTCCCTGCGGGAGGTCTACGCCGCCGCCCATCCCCGCGCCCGGTAGCCGGCCCCGGCGGCGCGTCCCGAACCGGTCACAAAGGCGAATGTGCTGTCGCGAGGACCGGCCGGCGGCCTAGCCTGGACGCACGTCCGGGCATCCCGCCCGGGCGGACGGACGGGGACGCCATGAGCGAGACCATGCAGCCCGGTGCAGCACGCACCGTGCAGTCCAGCGCACCGCGCACCGTGCCGTCCAGGACGCGGCCCGCTGCCCGGCACGCCACGCCGGGGACCGGCCGGAGGGCCCGGATGCTGCTCGTGCTGCTGTGCGCCCTGGCGATGGTGCTCGGGGGTCTCGGCGCCCCGGCGTCCGCCGCCACGGCGATCGAGGCGGAGCACCAGCGGCTCGGGGGCGCGGACGGCCGGCTCGGCCGGGCCCTGGGCCCCGAGCGGTGCCGGCTGGTCCGGGACGGCTGCTACCGGTCGTTCGAGCGCGGGAGCATCCACTGGTCCCCGCGGACCGGGGCGCGTCCCACCTGGGGAGCGATCCGCGCGGCGTGGGCCGCGCAGGGCTATGAGCGTGGGACGCTGGGCTACCCCGTGGGCCGGGAGGTCTGCGGACTGCGCGACGCCGGCTGCTACCAGACCTTCGAGGGCGGGGTCGTGGTGTGGTCGCGGCCGAGCGGGGCCCATCCCACCGTCGGCGGCATCCGGGCGGCCTGGCTGCGCCACGGCGCGGAGCGCGGCGCCCTGGGCTACCCCGTCTCGGCGGAGTCGTGCACCAGCAGCGGCTGCCGTCAGAGCTTCCAGCGCGGGTCCGTCACCTGGACGCGCGGCGCCGGGACCCGCGTGGCCCGGGAGATCGACCGCGCGGCGTCGGTGTACGTCGTCGTCAACAAGCGCCGCCCCCTCGACCCCGCGGACCACGTGCCCCGGCCTCTCGAGTCCGTGGGCGGACCGCTCCTGCGGGCGGACGCCGCCGCGGCGTTCCGGCGGATGCAGCGGGCGGCCGCGGCGGACGGTGCGCCCCTGACGGCGGTCAGCGGATACCGCTCCTACAGCACCCAGGCCGGTCTCTACCGCCAGTACGTGGCGCAGTACGGTCAGGCGCAGGCAGACCTGATCTCGGCCCGCCCGGGCCACAGCGAGCACCAGACCGGGCTGGCCGTGGACATCGGCGACCCGAGCGGGGAGTGCGGTCTGCAGAGCTGCTTCGAGGACACCCCGGCCGGGGCGTGGGCGCGCGAGCACGCCCACGCGCACGGCTTCATCGTCCGGTATCCCCGGGGCCGCACGGCGACCACCGGCTACGCCTACGAGCCGTGGCACCTGCGCTACGTCGGCGTGCACGTGGCCTCCGGCATGGTCGGGCAGGACATCCCCACGCTCGAGCACTACATGGGGCTGCCCGCGGCGCCCACCTACTGAGCCGGGGGCGGCAGCCGGCCCGGGCACGGCGCGGGCCCCCCGACCCGGTGCTCGGATCGGGGGCCCGGAGAGGACCGCTGCCGGCCCTGCCCTGCGCTACAGGTGCCGCTCGTCGGGGCCGTTGTACTCCGACAGCGGGCGGATCAGGGAGTTGGCGGCCAGCTGCTCCATGACGTGGGCGGTCCAGCCCGTGATCCGGGCCGCCACGAACAGCGGGGTGAACGTGGGGATGTCGAAGCCCATGAGCCAGTAGGTCGGACCGGCCGGGTAGTCGAGGTTCGGCTTGATGCCCTTGGCCTCGTCCATGGACTTCTCGAGCCCGTTGTACAGGCCCAGCAGCTCGTCCCGGCCGTAGTGGTCGACCATCGTGTCCAGGGCCGCCTTCATGGTGGGCACCCGCGAGTCGCCGTGCTTGTACACGCGGTGGCCGAAGCCCATGACCTTCTTCTTGGCCGCCAGGGCCTCGTCCATCCAGGCCTTGGCCCGGGCCTCGGCCTCGGCGGTGGACTCCTCCTTGCGGATGCCCAGCTCCACGAACGTCTCCATGACGGCCTCGTTGGCCCCGCCGTGCAGCGGTCCCTTGAGCGCGCCGATGGCGGCCGTGACCGCCGAGTGCAGGTCCGACAGGGTCGAGGTCACCACCCGGGCGGTGAACGTGGAGGCGTTGAAGGAGTGCTCGGCGTAGAGGATCATCGAGACGTTGAACGCCTCCACCACCTGCGGCTCGGCCTCCTCGCCGAAGGCCATCCACAGGAAGTTCGCGGAGTAGTCGAGGTCGTCGCGCGGGTCCACCACGTCCTGGCCGCGGCGGCGGCGCTGGTCGTAGCACACGACGGCGGGCATGGCCGCGAACAGCTTCTGCGCCTTGGCCAGGTTGGCCGCAGGCGAGGAGTCCTCGGCCTGCGGGTCCTGGGCGCCCAGGACGGACGCCGCGGTGCGGCAGACGTCCATGGGGTGGCAGGTGGTGGGCAGGGCGTCGATGATCGCCTTCAGCTCGGGCGTCAGGGCCCGGTGCTCACGCTCCCGGGCGCGGAACTCCGCGAGCTCCTCCTCCGTGGGCAGCTCGCCGTTCCACAGCAGCAGGGCGACCTCCTCGAAGGAGCAGTTCGCCGCGAGCTCCTGGACCGGGTAGCCGCGGTAGAGCAGGGAGTTGGTGTCCGGATTGACCTTGGAGATGGCCGTGTAGTCGGCGACGACGCCGGCCAGCCCCTTGTGGACCTCGCTCTGGGTCTCGGTCATGGTGGTCTCCTTCACGTGGTCGGTGCGGTGGGTGCGGTCAGCGGTGCTGCCCGGGGACCTCGAAGTCGAAGACCCCGGAGTCGAACTGGTTGTACCCGTTGTAGTCCACCAGCTCGTAGAGCCGGGCGCGAGTGAGCATGTCCGGCACGGCCGCCTCCTGCGTGCCGTCGGCGGCGATGGTCCCGAGCACGCGCTCCATGGCGCCCAGAGCCGCGCGCAGCAGGGTCACCGGGTAGATGATCATGTTCACCCCCACCTCCTGGAGCTGGTCGGCGGTGAACAGCCGGGACTTCCCGAACTCGGTCATGTTCGCCAGGATCGGCACGTCCACCGCCGCCCGCATCGCCTCGAACTCGCTCAGGTCGGCCATCGCCTCGGGGAAGATCGCATCGGCCCCGGCGTCCACCAGGGCCTTCGCCCGGTCGGTGGCCGCGGACAGGCCCTCCACCCCGCGGATGTCGGTGCGGGCCATGATGAGGAAGTTCGGGTCCCGGCGGGCCTCCGCGGCGGCACGGATCCGCTTGACGGCGGTGTCCAGGTCCACGACGTTCTTGCCGTCCAGGTGCCCGCAGCGCTTCGGGTTGAACTGGTCCTCGATGTGGCACCCGGCCAGTCCCGCGTTCTCCAGCTCCTGGACGGTGCGGGCCACGTTCATGGGCTCCCCGAAGCCGGTGTCGGCGTCGACCAGGCACGGCAGGTCCGTGACCCGGGCGATCTGCCCGGCCCGGGCCGCCACCTCGGGCAGGGCGGTGAGGCCGATGTCCGGGAAGCCGAGCTCGTTGGCGAGCACGGCCCCGGAGATGTAGACGCCGTCGAAGCCCTTCTCCTGGATCAGTTTCGTGGACAGTGGGGTGTAGGCGCCCGGGAAGCGGACGACCGTCGGGCCGGCCAGCATCTCGCGCAGCGCGGTCCGCTTGGCCTCGGGGGTGGTGGTGGAGAACAGCATGCTCAGAAGACTCCCTTCGTGCCGGTGCGCAGCTCGACGGACGCGGTGACGTTGAGCGCGTCCAGCTCGCCGGCGCCCAGGTCCGGGAGGTTCTCGGCGGCGGCGATGAAGCGCTCCAGCTCGTCCCCGGCGACCACGCCGTCGGCGAGGGTGCGCAGCTTGGTGACGTACTGCTCGCGAGCGAACGGGCGGGCGCCCAGCGGGTGGGCGTCGGCCACGGCGATCTCCTCGACCACGGTGGAGCCGTCGGTCAGGGTGATCTCGGCCCGGCCCCCGAAGGCCTTCTCGGCCGGGTCCAGGGAGTGGTAGCGGCGGGTCCACTCCGCGTCCTCGGCCGTGGTGACCTTGTGCCACAGGGCCACCGTGTCGGGCCGTCCGGCCCGCTCGGGGGCGTATGAGCCCACGTGGTCCCACGCCCCGTCCTGGAGGGCGACGGTGAAGATGTAGGGGATCGAGTGGTCGAGGGTCTCCCGGGTGGCGGTGGGGTCGTACTTCTGCGGGTCGTTGGCCCCGGAGCCGATCACGTAGTGGGTGTGGTGGGAGGTGTGCAGCACGATGCGCTCGATCCGGGCCGGGTCGGCCAGCTCGGGCCGTTCGCGGTGCAGCTTGCGGGCCAGGTCGATCCAGGCCTGCGCCTGGTACTCGGCCGAGTGCTCCTTGGTGTAGGTGTCCAGGATCGCGGCCTTGGCCTCGCCCGGGGCCGGCAGCGGCACCTCGTAGACGGCGCCGGGGCCGTCCAGCAGCCAGGCGATGACACCGTCCTCGCCCTCGTAGATGGGGGTGGGGGAGGTCTGCCCGCGCATCGCGCGGTCCACGGCCTCCACGGCCATCTTCCCCGCGAAGGCCGGGGCGTGGGCCTTCCAGGTGGAGATCTCGCCCTTGCGGGACTGGCGGGTGGCGGTGGTGGTGTGCAGGCCCTGGCCGATGGCGTGGAAGATCGTCTCCACGGGAAGACCCAGCAGGGTGCCGATCCCGGCCGCCGCCGAGGGGCCCAGGTGGGCGACGTGGTCGATCTTGTGGGCGTGCAGGCAGATGGCCTTCACGAGGTCCACCTGCAGCTCGTAGCCGGTGGCGATGCCGCGCACCAGGTCGTGGCCGGTGGCGCCGGCGTGCTGGGCGACCGCCAGGATCGGGGGGATGTTGTCGCCGGGGTGGGAGTACTCGGCGGCCAGGAAGGTGTCGTGGTAGTCGAGCTCGCGCACGGCCACGCCGTTGGCCCAGGCCGCCCACTCCGGGGAGACCTTCCGGGTCGCGGTGTCCACGCCGTAGAGGCCCGCGCCCGTTCCGCCCGGGGTCGGCGCGTGGGCCATGGCCTGGTCGCGGGCGGAGACGATCGGTGCCCGGTTCAGCGAGGCGATCGCCACCGAGGCGTTGTCGAGGAGGCGGTTGATCACCATCTCGGTCACCTCCGGCGTGACCTCGACCGGGTCCGCCGCGACCTCGGCCATCTTCCAGGCCAGCTGCTCCTGCCGGGGCAGGTTGTCCTTCGACGGGTGGACGCGCACGGAGTGCAGAACGGTCATGGGGTTTCCTCTCATCGGGGACCGACCAGGGATCGGATCGGGGGCGCCCGCGCTCAGCCGGCGGCCTCGAGCGGGGGAGCGGGCTGGACCCACTCGCGGACGGGGGTGGTCAGGACGGCCTGCAGCGAGTTGGCCAGGTGCACGCGCGTCGCGGCCTCGGCGAGCTCCTCGGACCCGTCCGCGATGGCACGGGCGATCTGGGCGTGCTCGGCGGCGGCCCGCGCGAGGCGGTCCGGGTTGGTGCGGGAGAGCTTGCGCACCCGGGCCAGGTGCAGGCGCAGGGAGCGCTGGGCCGCGGTGAGGTATGGATTGGCCGTGGCCTCGTCGATGGCCCGGTCCATGCGCTCCACGAGGTCGTAGTACCCGGCGCGGTCGGTGCCCGGACCGTGGAGCTGGGCCACGACCTCCTCGAGCTCGGCGGCCAGGTCCTGGAACGCGACCGGGTCGCGGCGCCGGGCGGCGAGCCGGGCGGCCCGGCAGTCCAGGGCCTCCCGCAGCTCGAACAGGGCGCGGACGTCCTCGAGGGAGACCTGGGAGACCACGACGCCGCGGCCGCGGTGCGCCTCCGCGAGACCGTCGGCCGTGAGCCGGCTGAGGGCCTCGCGGATCGGTGTGCGGGAGATGCCGAAGCGTTCCGACTGCTCGACCTCGCCGAGCACCTGGCCCGGGAGCAGCCGCCACTCGACGATGTCCCGGCGCAGGGCCTCGTAGGCGCGGTCGCTGGCTCGCACGGCCCCCTCCTCGCTCTCGCGGGCCGCGGCGGGGAAGGCGACGCGGACCCTGGTGACAGTCATCACAATGCACGACCATTGTATACACGGCTCGCGAAAAATGACGACGGGTCCCCACCAGTTTTGGTCGGTTGTGGGGCTGTGTATACACAATCCTTGCCCTCTGTGACCTGCACCACTAAGGTGTCCGGCAGGACCGCAACCCCGGGAGGGACCCATGAGCACCGACCACCCCACACCGCCGCCGGCCGAGGGCTACGCCGAGGTCTACCGCCGCAGCGTGCAGGACCCGGAGGGCTTCTGGCTCGACGCCGCCCGGGCCGTGGACTGGGTGCGCGAGCCCACCACCGCCCTCGACGACACGGCCGCCCCGCTCTACCGCTGGTTCCCGGACGGCGAGCTCAACACCTCCTACAACGCCCTCGACCGGCACGTGGAGGCCGGCCACGGAGGGCGCACCGCCCTGGTCTACGACTCGGCGGTGCTCGGGGTCCAGGAGCGCTTCAGCTACGCGCGGCTGCGGGACGAGGTCGCGCTGTTCGCCGGGGCGCTCGCGGCACGGGGGGTCGGCAAGGGGGACCGGGTGCTCGTCTACCTCCCGATGATCCCGCAGGCCGTCGTGGCGATGCTCGCCTGCGCCCGGCTGGGCGCCGTGCACTCGGTGGTCTTCGGCGGCTTTGCCCCGAAGGAGCTCGCCTCCCGCATCGACGACTCCCGTCCGGTCGTGGTGGTGACCACGACCGGCGGGGTGGAGCCGAAGCGGCGGATCGAGTACATCCCGGCGATCGAGGAGGCGCTGCGGATGGCCGAGCACGTGCCGGGCACGGTCCTGGTGCACGAGCGCCCCGGCTTCGAGACCACGGTCGAGGACGCCAGGACCCGAGCCGGGGCCGACGGGCGTCCCGGGCCCGAGTGGCTCGACTGGGCGGACGCCCTCGAGGGCGTCGAGCCCGCGGCGCCCGTGCCCGTCGCGGCCACCGACCCGCTCTACGTCCTGTACACGTCCGGGACCACGGGCACCCCCAAGGGGGTGGTCCGCGACAACGGCGGGCACGCCGTGGCCCTCACGTGGTCCATGCGCCACATCTACGACGTCGGCCCCGGAGAGGTGATGTGGACCGCTTCCGACGTCGGCTGGGTGGTGGGCCACTCCTACATCGTCTACGGGCCGCTGCTGGCCGGCGCCACGACCGTGCTCTACGAGGGCAAGCCCGTGGGCACCCCGGACGCCGGCGCGTTCTGGCAGCGCGTCGAGGACCACGGGGTGAAGGTGCTGTTCACCGCGCCCACGGCCCTGCGGGCCATCCGCCGGGCGGACCCCGAGGGCGAGCTGGTGCGCCGGCACGACATCGGCTCGCTGCGGACGCTCTTCGTGGCGGGGGAGCGGCTCGACCCGGAGACGTACCACTGGGCCTCGCGGGTGCTGGGGGTGCCGGTCGTGGACCACTGGTGGCAGACGGAGACGGGGTGGCCCATCTGCGCCAACCCCTTCGGGATCGAGCGGCTGCCGCTCAGGGCCGGCTCGCCGTCGGTGCCGGTGCCGGGCTACCAGGTGGAGATCCTCGACCCGCTGGGCCGGCCCGTCGGGACCGGCGAGGAGGGCAACATCGCGCTGCGCCTTCCGCTGCCGCCGGGCACGCTCCCCACGCTGTGGGGCGACGACCGGCGGTTCGTGGACTCCTACCTCCGTGCGTTCCCCGGCTACTACGCCACGGGGGACTCCGGGCACGTGGACGAGGACGGCTACGTCTACGTCATGGGGCGCACCGACGACGTCATCAACGTCTCCGGGCACCGGCTCTCCACCGGGGCGATGGAGCAGGTGCTGGCCTCCCACCCGGCGGTCGCCGAGTGCGCGGTGATCGGGGTGGGGGACCCGCTGAAGGGTCAGCGGCCGTCCGGGTACGTGGTGCTCAAGACCGGCGTCGACGTGTCGCCGGACCGGCTCCAGGAGGAGCTCGTGGCGCTGGTGCGCCGGCAGATCGGTGCCGTGGCGGACTTCAAGGACGTGGCCGTGGTGGAGGGGCTGCCCAAGACCCGGTCCGGGAAGATCCTGCGCAAGACCATGCGGCAGATGGCCGACGGCGAGGACTACACCGTGCCCTCGACGATCGAGGACGTCTCCGTGCTGGAGTCCCTCGAGGAGGTGCTGCGCCCGCGGAGCGGCCGGTGACGCCCCGGCGCACGTCGACGACCTCGTGACGCGCCTCCGGGGGACGGGCTGCCGCCGCGGACCGGCTCAGCGGCCGGGGGAGACGTCCTGTCCGGCCCACCCGTACTCGAGCTCGGGCCGCCCGGGGGTGCCGTGTCGCGGCCGGCGCCGCACGAGGCCGCGGGCCGCCAGGTGCTCCAGATAGCGCCGCGCCGTGACCCGGGACAGCGTGCTGCGCTCGGCGATCTCCCCCGCCGAGAGCCACTCTCCGCCCTGGACCAGGACGGTGACGGCCTCCAGGGTCGTGGCGGACAGGCCCTTGGGGGCGTCCGGGCGGGCGGGCGCGCCGAGGGCCGCGAACGCCCGGTCCACCTCGGCCTGTTCCACCGTGCCCGCCGCCCCCAGCGCGGAGCGGTAGCGCCGGTAGGCCTCGAGCTTCTCCTCGAACACGGCGTAGGTGAAGGGCTTGATGAGGTAGCCGACCACGCCGAGCGTGCTCGCCGCGCGGACGGTCGCCACGTCCCGGTGGGCCGTGATCACCAGCAGGTCCACCGTCTCGCCGCGCCCCCGCAGCGTCCGGGCCACGTCGAGCCCCGACATGTCCGGCAGGTTCACGTCCAGCAGCACGAGGTCCACGGGGCGACCCGCCCGCCGGGCGGCCTGCACGGCCTGCACGGCCGTGCGCCCGGACACGGCGGTGGCGGCCGCCTCGAAGCCCGGGGAGCGGTCCACGTACTGGGCGTGCGCGGCGGCGGTGAGCGGCTCGTCGTCGACGACCAGGACCCGGACCGGCGCGCTCACGGAGCCCACCCCGCCACGGCGTCGCGGGCGAGCGGGACGGTCACGGTGAACACGGCCCCGCCGTCGTTGCGGTGCTCGATCCGCGCGCCCCACCGGTCGACGACCTCCCGCACCAGGTGCAGGCCCACGCCGCGCCCCTCCGGGCCGGCCGGCTTCGTGCTGACCCCGAGCTCGAAGACCTGCTGGGCGAGCTCCTCGGGGATGCCCATGCCGGTGTCGGCCACGGTGAGCACCACGGTGTCCCGGGCCGGATCGGCGTCGTCGGGCACCCGGGCGATCTCCACCTCGACCACCGGGCGCACCCGGGCGGTGTTGGCGGCGGCCGCCTCGACGGCGTTGTCGACGAGGTTCCCGACGAGGGTCACGAGGTCGGCCGGGGAGACCGGGATGCGGGGCAGGTCCGGGTCGACCGCGACCTCCAGCTCCACGCCGCGCTCGTGGGCCGCGGCGGTCTTGCCGACCAGCAGGGCCGCCAGGAACGGGTCGTCGAGGTGGCCGAGGAGGTCCTCGGACAGCACCCGGGTGCGCACCATGTCCGCCGAGGCGAAGCCCAGGGCTTCGTCGTCGCGGCCGAGCTCCAGCAGGGAGACCACCGTGTGCATCCGGTTGGCGTGCTCGTGGGTCTGGGCCCGCAGCGCCCCGGCCAGCGCCGCGGTGGCGCGCAGCTGGCCCGAGAGCCGGGAGATCTCGGTGTGGTCCCGCAGGATCACCACCGTGCCGCGCCCGGCGAGCGCCCCGCGGGCGGGCAGGGCCGAGACGATGAGCGTGCGCTCCCCGACCACGGCCCACTGCTCCTGCACGGGCGCGCCCGAGCCCAGCACGGCCGCCAGTGCGGGAGGCAGGTCCAGGTCCGCGACCGGCACGGGAGCGCGACGCGCCGGCCCGGGGGCGGCCGGCGCCGGCACCCCGAGCAGCTCCCGGGCCCGGGCGTTGAGCACCTGCACGGCGCCGGCCGCGTCCACGAGCAGGAGGCCCTCCGTGGCCTCGTTGAGCACGGCGTCGTGCAGCGAGTGCACCTGGGCGAGCTCCTCCGGCCCCCAGCCGTGGGTGACCCGGCCCAGGTAGCGGGACCCGATCGCCGCGACCGTCGCCGACGCGGCGAGCAGCAGCAGCCCGACGAGGAGCACCGCCGGCAGCTGGGCGAGCGCCTGCTGCGAGACGGCCTCGAGGAGGACGCCGGTGGCCACGAGCGCCACGACCGTGCCGTCCCCGTCCCGGACGGGGGTGATGGTGCGCACGGAGGGTCCGAGGTTGCCGCGCTCCGTGCTCGTCCAGGTCTGTCCCGTGAGTGCGTGCGAGCGGTCCCCGCGGTAGACCTCGCCGACGGACGACGGCAGTGGATGGGTCCACCGCGTGCCGTCCGGGGCCATGATCGTCACGAAGTCGAGGTCCGTGTCCGCGAGCAATCGGTCCGTGAGCGGCTGCAGGACGGCGTGCGGGTCCGGCCCGCCCACCGCCTCGAGCACGTACGGGTCGTCCGCGAGGGCCGTGGCCAGGACCCGGGTCACCGCCTCGGCGCGGTCCACGACCGCGCCGCGCTCGTGGGCGAACAGGACCAGGGAGACGGCGAGGGTCACCAGTGCGACGACGGCCAGCTGCACCAGCAGGAAGCGCCGGGCCAGGGACATGTCGGCTCCTTGTCGCTCCGGTCGGTGCCTCCCGCGGTTGTGGTGGGCGTCACGACCATTATGACCACAACACGACAGGTCGCCGGGCGGCGGTGAGACTCGTCACACCGGCCCGATCCAGGGCCCCCGCTCCACCCGTCCGCTCCACCCATCCGAACCGGAGGACAAGCATGGCCACCGTCGCCACGGATCCCGTCGACCCGCAGCCGCCCGCCCCGAAGCAGAAGAAGGACAGGACGCACTACCTGTACGTCTTCGTGATCGTCGCCGTCGTCGCCGGCGCCGTCCTGGGCCTCGTGGCCCCCGAGTTCGCCCGGACGCTCAAGCCGGTCGGCACCGCGTTCATCGCCCTGATCAAGATGATGATCGCCCCCATCATCTTCTGCACGATCGTGCTGGGCGTCGGCTCCATCGCCAAGGCGGCGACCGTCGGCAAGGTCGGCGGCCTGGCCCTGGCCTACTTCATGGCGATGTCCACCATGGCCCTGGGCATCGGCCTGGTGGTCGGCAACCTCATCCACCCGGGCGAGGGCCTGAACATCCAGGGCTCGGAGTACGAGATCACGGACACCGGCCACGGTGACGGGGAGGGCGGGACCATCGGGTTCCTGCTCGGCATCGTCCCCACGTCCCTGCTGTCCTCCCTGACCGCGGGCAACATCCTGCAGACCCTGTTCGTGGCGCTCATCGTGGGCTTCGCGCTCCAGCAGATGGGCCCCGCCGGCAAGCCCGTGCTCCGGGCCGTCGGCCACCTCCAGGCCCTGGTCTTCCGGATCCTGATCATGGTCATGTGGGCCGCCCCCATCGGGGCGTTCGGGGCGATCGCCGGCGTGGTCGGCGAGACCGGCGTCCAGGCCATCGTCTCGATGGCCACCCTGATGGTCGCCTTCTACCTCACCTGCGTCCTGTTCGTCGTGGTGGTCCTGGGCGGGATCCTGAAGGCCGTCACGGGGATCAACATCTTCCGGCTCATGAAGTACCTGGGCCGCGAGTACCTGCTGATCTTCTCGACCTCATCCTCCGAGGCGGCCCTGCCCCGGCTCATCGCCAAGATGGAGCACGTGGGCGTCTCCAAGCCCGTGGTCGGCGTCACGGTCCCGACCGGCTACTCCTTCAACCTGGACGGCACCGCCATCTACCTGACCATGGCCGCCCTGTTCGTCGCCTCCGCGATGGGCAGCCCGCTGGCTCTCGGCGAGCAGGTCTCCCTGCTGGTGTTCATGATCATCGCCTCGAAGGGCGCCGCCGGGGTCACCGGCGCCGGCCTGGCCACCCTGGCGGGCGGTCTGCAGTCCCACCGCCCCGACCTGGTCGACGGGGTCGGCATCATCGTCGGCATCGACCGCTTCATGTCCGAGGCCCGCGCCCTGACCAACTTCACCGGCAACGCCGTGGCCACCCTGCTGATCGGCAGGTGGACGCGCGAGATCGACCTCGTCCAGGTGGAGCGCGTGCTCTCCGGCCAGGACCGGTTCGACGAGTCCACCATGGCCGCGCACGCGCACGCGCACGGCAGCACCGAGGACCGGACCGTCGCCGAGCACGGTCCCGGGGCCAGGGTGGAGGACTCCGCCGCGGAGAAGGTCGAGGCCGCGGCCGGCGCCGGCGCGCGCTGACCCGCGCCCGCACAGCGGTCCGCGTCCGGCCCGTGCCCGCCGTGCCCCTCCGGGG
>NZ_JBHVDI010000096.1:0-13875 GCF_042802875.1 Kocuria sp. NPDC057446
GGCCCCTGCCGGGGCCCGTGCACGTCGCTCAGGCGGTGGTCGGCACAGCGGCGGCGTCATCGCTCGCGCGGGTGGCGTCGGCCACCCGCCCGTGCGCTCCGCCCACGTGCTTGAGGGCGACGACGACGACTGCTGTGACCACGGTACCGACAACCACCGCGAGCAGGAACATCAGCGGGTTGCCGATGAGGGGCAGAATCCACACGCCGCCGTGCGGCGCCGGGGACAGCGCCCCCGAGCTGAGGGAGATCGCCCCGGCCACGGCGCCGCCCACCATCGTGGAGGGCAGCACGCGCAGCGGATCGGCGGCGGCGAACGGGATGGCGCCCTCGGAGATGAAGGAGGCTCCCAGCAGCCACGCGGCCTTGCCGTTCTGCTGCTCGGCCACCGTGAAGTAGCGCTTGGCGATGAGCGAGGCCAGGGCCAGGCCCAGCGGCGGCACCATGCCCGCGGCGATGACGGCGGCCATGATCTCCTGCGGGGCGGTGTTCGTGGCGGTCGCGGCGCCCAGTCCGGCCGTGGCGAAGAGGTAGGCGACCTTGTTGATCGGTCCGCCCAGGTCGAAGCCCATCATGAAGCCGAGGATCGCGCCGAGGGCCAGCGCGCTGGCCCCGGTCATGCCGGCGAGGATCCCGGTCAGCCACGCCATGAAGAGGGCGATCGGCCCGCCCAGGACCACCAGCAGCAGGCCGCAGGAGAACAGGGTGGCCAGCACCGGGATGATGACCACGGGCATCAGCGAGCCGAGCCAGCGCGGCAGCTTCGGCTGGGAGAGCCAGTACGCGGCGAGACCGGCCAGCAGACCGCCGACGATGCCGCCGAGGAAGCCGGCGTCCATGAAGTTGGCGACCAGACCGGCGGCGAAACCGGGGGCGATGCCGGGACGGTCGGCGAGACCGTAGGCGATGTAGCCGGCCAGGGCGGGAACGAGCAGCCCGATGGCGAGGGCGCCCATCTTGAACAGCACGGCCCCGATGTACTGGACCGCGGTGGCGTCCCCGAGGTTCCACAGGGTGGAGGCGCCCAGGATGTCGTCGGCGACGTTGGCGATGTCGGCACCGGCGACCATGAAGCCCAGGGCGATGAGCAGACCGCCCGCGGCGACGAACGGGATCATGTAGCTCACACCGGTCATCACGGCCTTGCGGATGCGGGTGCCCCAGCCCTCGCGGCCGCCCTCGGAGGCGGCCTCGTCGGCGGCGCCGCCGGCGGCCCCCTGCACGCGCTTGGCGTTCGGGTTCCCGGCGTTGGCGAGGGCCTCCTCGATCATGACCTTCGGCTCGTCGATGCCGCGCTTGACCGGCGAGGCGACGTAGGGCTTGCCCGCGAATCGGGACCGGTCCCGGACGTCGACGTCGGTCGCGAAGATCACGGCGTCGGCCGCGGCGATCGTGGCGGGGTCAAGCTTGGTGAAGCCGGCGGAGCCCTGGGTCTCGACCTGGAGGTCGACCCCCATCTCCTCGGCCGCGTAGGTCAGCCCGTCCGCGGCCATGTAGGTGTGGGCGATGCCGGTGGGGCACGCCGTGACGGCCACGATCTTCTTGCCGGCGTGCGACGCCGCGCCCTCGGCAGGCTCCGAGGTCTGCGCGGCGGGCGCCGGAGCGGCACCCGAGCCCTCGTGCTTCCCGTCGACCGACGCGGGCACCGCCGCGGCGGACGTGGCGCCGGCGGCCCCGGCCGTGGTGGCGCCCTCGGCGCTCCCGCCGAGCCCCAGGGCGTCGTCGACGATCCGGACGATCTCCTGCTCGGAGTCCGCGGCGCGCAGGGCGGCCACGAAGTCCTTCTTCATCAGCGAGCGGGCCAGCTTGGCCAGCAGCTTGAGGTGGGTCTGGTCGGCGCCCTCGGGCGCCGCGATGAAGAAGACGATGTCGGCGGGGCCGTCCTTGGCGCCCCAGGGGACGCCCTGCGGGAGGCGCGCCATGACGAGCGTCGGCTCGAGCACGGCGGTGGAGCGGCAGTGCGGGATCGCGATGCCGCCGGGGATGCCGGTGGCGGTCTTGTTCTCGCGGGCGATGGCGTCCGCCAGCAGCCCGTCCAGCTGCTCCGCGCGCCCGGTGCGCTGCACCAGGTCGGCGAGCCGTCCGATGACGGTTTCCTTGTCTGCTCCCAGGTCCTGGTCGAGCGAGACCAGGTCGGGAGTGATGAGCTCGGACACGGTGTCCTCCTTGAGCGGCCGGGCCGGTGGCCCGGGTGGTTCGGATGAGGTGGGGTGGGTCGGTTCAGGTCGAGACGGCGCGTGCGGGGAGCTCCCGCACGGTGACCGCCCCGGGGGTGGTCTCGGAGAGGGCGGGGACCCGGGTGCCCGGCAGCGCGGCCGCCGCGGACCCGGAGGCCACGGCCTGACGCAGGCACTCCGGCGGCGCGTCGCCGCGCTCCTGGGCGATGACGTAGCCCGAGAGCGAGCTGTCACCGGCCCCCACGGTGGAGCGCACCGCCACGGGGGCGTGGACGGCGTGCCACGAGCCCGCCGGGACGGTGAGCACCGCCCCGCCGGCGCCGAGGGTCGTGAGGACCGCGCCCAGGCCGCGCTCCACGAGCGCGGCGGCGGTCGCGGCGGCGAGGTCGGGGTCGGCCTCGAGCCGTTCGCCGTCGACCTCTCCCACCAGCTCGGCGAGCTCCTCGCCGTTGGGCTTGATGAGGTCGGGCAGGGCGTCGTCGCCGGAGGTGGCGCCTCGCAGGGCCGCCCCGGAGGTGTCCACGGCGAAGAGGGGCGAACGCTCCCCCAGGGCCGACCGGACACGGCGGACGATCACCGCGTAGACGTCCTCCGGGGCGCCGGGCGGCAGGGAGCCGGCCAGGACCACCCAGGAGGCGTCCGCGCCGCGGGCCACGAGGAGCTCCACGACGGCGTCGACGTGCTCCGGACCCAGCGGGGCGCCCGGGGCGTTGATCTTGGTGGTGGTCCCGTCCGGCTCCGTGATCGTGATGTTGGAGCGGATCGGGGCGCCGACGGGGACCGTCTCGTGTGGGACCCCGGCGGCGGCGAGCTCCGCCAGCAGCGGGTCCCCGGGATCGCCGGGCAGCACGGCCAGCGTCGGCACGTCGCTGGCGCGCAGCGCCCGGGAGATGTTCACGCCCTTGCCCCCGGCGTCCTGCCGGGCGCCGTCGGCGCGCTGGACGGCGCCGCGGCGCAACGGCGCCGGGAGCTCGACCGTGCGGTCGAGGGACGGGTTGAGGGTGACGGTGAGGATCACGCGATCACCACCTCGACGTCGGCCTCCTCGAGGGCGGCGGCCAGGTCGGGACCGGGTGCCCGGTCGGTGATGAGGGTGTCGACTTCGTCGAGCGACGCGAAGCGCATGAGGGTCTCCTGATCGTGCTTGGCGGAGTCGCAGAGGACCACGACCCGGCGGGAGGTCTGGATGATGGCGGTCTTGACGACCGCCTCGATGGGGTCCGGGGTGCTCAGCCCGAACGCGGCGTGGATCCCGTTGCAGCCCACGAACGCGAGGTCCGGGCGCAGCCGGGTGTAGTGCTCCGCGGCCCGGCCGCCGGCGGCGGCCCAGGTGAGCTTGCGGACCCGCCCGCCGACCAGCTCGAGCCCGATGCCGGAGGCGTCGGCGAGCTTGGCGGCGATGTGCAGGGCGTGGGTGATGATGAGCTGCTCCTGCCCGTCGGGCAGGGTCGAGTCGGTGCGGACGATGAGATCGGCCAGGGCCTCGACCGTGCTGCCGGCGTCGAGCACGACCGCCCCGGCCCCGCTGGTGCGCAGGAGGTCGAACGCGGCCTGCGCGATCCGCCGCTTCTCGGGGGTGTTCAGGTGCTTGCGGGACGAGATCGCCTTCTCGTCGGACGTCGACTGGTCCGCGGAGACGGCGCCCCCGTGCACCCTGCGGAGCTTGCCCTCGGTCTCGAGCGCCGCGAGGTCCCGGCGCACCGTCTCCATCGTGACGTCGAAGCGGCGCGCCAGGTCCGCGCCGTTGACCCGACGGGTCGTGAGCACCAGCTCGGCGATCTCGGCCTGGCGTTCTTCTGCGAACATGACGTGCACCTCACGAACGGGACGGCGGATTCTTCTTGCGTTCCCTTGAGTTTATGTGAGTTCGTGTGGTTTTACCAGGGGTTGTGGTGATCCACTTCACGAAAGGCCACATTCGACGACGGCGCCCCTTTCCTCCGGGGACGGCCTGCCTCTCCGGCCGGCCGGCGACCGGCCGCCGGCGCCGTCCGTCCGCGACCGGCGGCGCGGATATCATCCTGGTGGCGGAGGACGGACGTGATCCCGTGCCCTCCCGACCTCGACGACGTCCCAGCACCCAGCGACCCCGACGGACAGGAGAGCACCCCCATGACACCCCGTGAGCTCTACGGACGGTTCGCGCTCGCGGAGGCGGTGACCTGGACGCTGCTGATCCTCGGCATGGTCCTGAAGTACTCGGGGGTCTCGGAGCTCTTCGTGCCCGTCTTCGGCACGGTGCACGGGATCGTGTTCCTGGGGTACTGCGTGGTGACGTGCTTCGTCTGGGTGGACCAGCGGTGGTCCGCCGGCTTCGGTGCCCTGGGCCTGGCCAGCGCCGTCGTCCCCTGGGCCACGATCCCCTTCGAGCGCCGCGCGGCGCGCACGGGCCGGCTCGCCGGCGGCTGGCGACTGGCCCCCGGCGGCGAGAGCCCCTCCACCGTGCTGGAGCGGCTGGAGTCCTGGTCGCTGCGCAGCCCGTGGCTGGCGGCAGCGGCCGGTGCGGTCGTGGTCGCCGGTCTCACCTCGGTGCTCCTCTACCTGGGTCCCCCCGTGCCCCGCGGCTGAGCCCGGCCGGCGCCGCGCCGGTTCCGGGCGGGCGCGCGCCCGGTATAGCGTGGGTCGCAGGACGGCCCCGCCGACCGACGGCGGTGCCACGAGGAGGATCCCGTGACCAATTTCGCCAACGTCGAGCGCCGGCACCTCGCCGCGCTCCTGCGCCGACTGGGCCCCGACGCCCCGACCCTGTGCGAGGGCTGGAGGACCCGGGAGCTCGCCGTGCACCTCGTCCTGCGCTCCGGGCGGCCCGACGTCCTCGTCGGCCGGGTCCTGCCCCGGGTGCCCGTGCTCGGCGAGCGTGCCCGCCGGGCCGAGCAGGCGGTCGCCGGCCAGCCGTGGGAGGAGCTCGTGCGGAAGGTGGAGCACCCCCCGCTGTACTCGCCCGCTCGACTGGGAGCGGTGGACAAGCGGATGAACACCGTCGAGTACTTCGTCCACCACGAGGACGTCCGCCGCGCCCAGCCGGGCTGGCACGAGCGGCCGCTGCTGCACGACGAGGAGCAGACCCTGTGGCGCTCCCTGACCCTGACGGCCAAGGTCGTGCTCAAGGACGAGGAGGACACCGTGGTGCTCATCGCCCCGTCCTACGGCGCCGTGCGCGGCGGCCGCGGCCGGACGGGGACCGTGCGCGTGCTGCGCGCCGTGCCGAGCGAGCTGGTGCTGTGGGCCTTCGGCCGCCGGGAACAGGCCCGGGTGGAGCAGACCGTGGAGTAGTCCGTGACCCGCACGGACGACGGAGGGGGACCGCGCGCCGCGCGGCCCCTCTCCTGGTGTCCCCGGTCCGTCAGCGGAACAGGTCCGCCCGCACGCCCATGATGATCCGGTCACCGGGCCGCGCGGTGCGCATGTACCGGGCCACCTCGTGCTCGTGCAGGGCGATGCAGCCCGCGGTGGGCTTCTTGTTCGCGTGCAGGAAGATCGCGAAGCCGTTGCCCTGGACGATGGAGGAGTCGGGCGGGCGGTTGTAGTTGATCACCACGCCGAGCCGGTAGTCGCCGGACAGCGAGAAGTACCACATGTTCTCGTCCGGCCAGGTGTAGCCGGTCGACTCGAAGTACTTGTTGTAGAGCGCGCCCGGGCGCCCGCCCCACCGCGAGCTCGGGTTGAGCTGCCGGTAGGGCAGCGCGGTGCCCGGGTTGTAGACGCCGAAGGACTCGGTGACCGAGTAGGAGCCCTGCGGCGAGTAGAGGTACTGCGTGTGCCCCGAGGGGACCCCGGGCCGCTTGAAGCCGCTGGCGCCCACGTAGGCCGACGTCCGCCACTCCTCGACGTAGCTGCCGCCGATCCGCACGCAGTTGACGAACGTCGCCTGCGAGCGCCCGTAGCCCTCGGCGATGGTCAGGGACACGCGGGCCGCGTTGCGGGTCGGCTGCACGGAGCGCCCGGTGTTGAGGTGGTGGCACTCGCCGCTGTACAGGTGCGTCCGGGTCCCGGCGGACCGGCTCCAGGTGACGAGTCCCCGCTGGAACTTCTGGTGCACGGTGCCGGTGCCGACCTCGTCCGTGACGGGGTAGCCGAGCGTCCCCCGCTCGCGGCCCGTGGCGATCCACCGCAGCCCGATGGCGCCGTTCGTCTTGACCGCCCGCGCCCCCGTCCCGGAGCTCCAGTAGATCGTGTGCGCCTTGGTGAAGGACTGCCGGCACCCGCCGCCGGCCAGCCCGCAGACCTCGTCGGTCGTGGGATAGCCGTAGCTGCCGGCCTCGCGGCCGCCGAGGATCCACTTGTGGCCGATCGCACCCCGGGTGTGCACGATCCGCGCCCCGGTGGACGAGCTCCAGTAGATCGTGCGGTGGGCCGAGAACGACTGCCGGCACCCGTCCCCGGCCGGCCCGCAGGACTCGTCGTCGACCGGCCAGCCCAGCGCCTCCACGCCGCCCGTGGTGCTCCACCGGTGGCCGATCGCGCCCCGCAGCTGCACGAAGTGCGCGCCGTGCGCCGCGGACCACAGGACCACGCCCTTCTCGTGCGGCCACTCCCAGCCGCCCTTCCAGGGGCGCATCCCGGCGGTCGGCTCCCCGGTCCGGGAGCCCGCGCGGACCGCGGCGGCCTCCAGGGCCTGCCGGACCCCCGCGGGCACGTCGGCGGCGGCCGCGGCGGCCGCCGCGGTCCGCGAGGACTCCGTCCCCGAGGTGGCCGGCCGCTCCTCGACGGGCTCCGCGGCCGAGGTGGGCTCGGCGGTCGGCTCGGCGCCGGACGACGGCTCCGCGGCCGGGGTGGGCTCGGCGGTCGGCTCGGCGGTCGGCTCGGCGCCGGACGACGGAGCGGCACCGGGATCCGGAGCGACCGTCAGCACGGCCCGGGCGGTGGCCCCGGCGGTGTTCACCACGGAGTAGACCACCTCCACCGGGCGGATCCCGGCGGGACGGCCCTCGTTCGGACGGGCCCGGTCCTGGTGCTCCGGTGCGGACGTGAGGGCGAGAACCGGGTGATCGGGCGCCTCCCACCCCGCCGGCAGGTCGGCGGGTTCCGTGTCCGGGCCCACCACGCGCAGTGACCCGAGGTCCGTGTCCAGCACGTCGACGAGCTGGTCCTCGGTCTCCGGGACCGCGGGGTCCACGAGCAGCAGCCGCACCGCGGAGGGATCCTCGAGGCCGTCGTTGGCCAGGACGTCGACGAGCGAGGTCCCCGCCCCGGCCACGGTGGACCGGTCGTCCACCGGTTCGAGCCGCACGGCCGCCGCGACGGCACCCGCCGCGGGTCCGGGTGTCGTCGTCGGTCCGGTCGAGACGCCGGGGACGGGCGCGGACGGGGCCGCGGACGCTCCCGGGGCACCGGCGAGGACGACCGCGAAGCAGGCCGCGACGGCGGCGGGGAGACGCAGAGCTGAGATCTTCATGGGGGTCCCTTGCTGGGCTTCAGTCGGTGAACTCGACGTAGTGGTCGGGGGTGGTGTTGTCGAAGACGCGGACGGCCAGGTCGGCGTCGTGCGCCGCGGAGAAGGCCACCTCGAGGGAGGCGCTGTCCCCGGGCGCGATGGTCGCGAAGGTCTCCATCGGCACGCCCAGCGAGTCGTCGAAGACCGGGGGCGCCGGCTCCCCGCCGTCGACGGCGACCGGGAAGGACCACGGCACGGCGTCGACCGGGGTGCCGCCCGTGTTGGTGAGGGTGAGCGTGAACACCTGCACCGGGGTGCCCGGCGCGGCCCGGACCGGGCGCTCCCCCGTGGTGCCGGGACGGGGGCCCGTCACCACGGCTTCGAGGGAGTCGCCGAGCCGCTGGGCGGCGCCGAAGGAGCCGGCGGCGTCCCGGGTGGAGGTGGTGTCGTAGGGGGCCACGTCGTTGCCCGACGGCGCCGGGCTCCCGTCCGGGGCCTCCGGCGCGGCGTCCCCGGACGCCGCGGGCGTGGGGCCCGTCGAGGCCGCCGGCGGGCTCGCACTGGACGCCGCGGTGGTGCCGGGCTCCTGGCCCGGGGCGCACCCCGCGAGCACGACGACGAGCAGCGCCGTGCCGAGGGGCCCGAACCGGCGGCCGGGCGGTGGACGGAAGGCAACTGCCATGGGGGACTCCTCGACACGGTCCTGGGGGGACGGACCGGTGCCACGCCGCCGCGGGCAGGGCGGTGGCGCGGCGTCGGCCGTGGGGGTCACGCTACACGCGCTGTTTGCTTTTGTGACTCCCATGACACCGTGTGGCGCACGGCGTCCCGGTCGTCACGGGCAGGGGCGCTTCGCGAGCTCGGCGGACAGGGCCTGGACCGAGGCGGTGGAGGAGTTGATCCGCCAGTCCACCTCCTTGTCGAGGTGGAACCAGACGAGGCCCGTGACGTCGTGCTGCTGGGCGAGGTAGTACACCAGGTGGGCGTTCCACTCGGCCTTGGACCCACCGGCCTCGGCGCTCGCGGTCTCGGCGATGACGATCTCCTTGCCGGGAGCCAGTCGCCGCATCTCGGAGAGCCCGTAGGCGAAGAGGTCCCACGGCTGCTGCCAGCTGGACCAGCTCTGGGAGGTGCCCCAGTTGTAGCCGTCGAGGGCCACGACGTCGACGTAGTCTGCGCCGGGGTAGAGCCCGTCCAGGGGCGTGGAACCGTAGTAGGGCACGTTGGGGTTCCACACCCACTGGACGTTGTCGGCGCCCGCGCGGGTGAAGATGTCGTGCACGTGGCGCCAGGCGGCGACGTAGTCCCCCGCGCCGTTGCCGTTGACGCCCTCGGCCCACGGGTACCAGTTCCCGTTCATCTCGTGGCCGAAGCGCAGCATCACGGGGGATCCCCAGTCGGCGAGCCGGGTCGCCCAGTCGGTGATGTGGGCGTCGTGGACGCCTGCGGCGATCGCGTCCAGGGAGTGTGCCGGCTGGTCGACCCCGCCGCCCCAGATCCACGGCTCCCAGGTCAGCAGGGTGACGGCCCCGGACGCGCGGGTCTGTTCGAGCTCCCAGTGGGGGACGGGCTGGGCGAAGTCCTTGTAGGAGAGGACGATGGAGGGCTTCTCCCCGGCCAGGGAGGCCACCTCGGCGAGCTCGGTGGAAGCGGCGGGGCCACCGGCCGTGCCGACGCCGAAGCGCAGCGGGCACGTGCGGATCCGGGGCTGGGCCGGGGCCGCGGTGACGGACCCGACCGGTTTCTTCGCCGCGGCGAGCGCCGCCGGTCCGGTCGGGGCGTGGACCGAGGGCCCGGCGTGGGCCGCCGGGACGGCCACGAGCCCCAGGGACACGGCGGCGGCCGCCGCCGTGAGGGAGCGGCGGAGACGGGACGGAGCAGGAGCAGGCATGGGGGGGCCTTCCGAGGGGGTGGTCGCTCCGCCGACGGTGGGCGCGCCCGGGGGGGGGTGTCGGACGGAGCGAGAGGAATGAGCGAACGCAAATTAGCACCTGGGGGGCAGCCTCTCCCCCACGCCCCGGCCGGCCACGTCATATGTGCTGACCGGAGCCGATGTGCCTGCGTCACGAACCGCCGTTCCGAACTGCCGTCCCGTCCTCTCCGGCCGCGCTGCACGCCCGGTGGCTGCGGCACGGCGGCCCCGGTCCGGTCCCGGCGCCCTGACCCGCAACCGTTGAGTAGGGTGATGGCATGCCCCTGGAGCTCGCCGATGCCGCCGCCCGCCGGCGCGTGCACGCGCTGCACGCCCTGAACGTGCTGGACACCCCCCGGGAGCAGCGCTACGACCGCATCGTGCGGCTGGCGCAGCGCATGTTCGACGTTCCCATGGTGGCGGTGAACCTCATCGACGCGGACCGGCAGTGGACCAAGGCCGAGGCGGGACTGGACGGGCTGGAGAACACTCCCCCCGGTGACTCGATGTGCCGCCACACCGTGGAGCGGCCGGGCGCACTCGTCGTGGCCGACACCACCGCCGACGACCGGTTCCGCGACAACGTCTTCGTCCGCCGTGATCCGCACGTGCGGTTCTACGCGGGACAGCCGCTGGAGGCGCCGGGGGGTGAGCGCATCGGCTCCCTGTGCCTGCTCGACACGCGCCCTCGCACCCTGGACGCCGAGCAGCGGACGCTGCTCCGGGAGATGGCCGCCTGGGTGGAGCGGGAGCTGGCCCTGCAGCACGAGCTGGACCGCGCCGCCCAGGTCCAGCAGGTGCTCATGCCCCGCACCGCGCCCCGCCTGGACGGGTACGAGCTGGCCGGCCGCTGCGTGCCCACCCAGGCCATCGGCGGGGACTTCTTCGCCTGGCACCTGCTCGAGGACCGGCAGCTGCAGCTGCACGTGGCCGACGTGATGGGCAAGGGCATTCCCGCGGCGCTGATCGCCGCCTCGGTCCGTGCGATGCTCGTGGGCGCGGCCCAGTTCAACGACCAGCACCGGACCTTCGCCCGGGTGGCCCTGGCGTCGCAGCAGCTGCTGTCCGACACGGGCGCGTTCGTCACCGCCTTCTCCGCCCGGCTGGACCCGGCCACCGGGCGGATCGACTACGTCGACGCCGGGCACGGTCTCGCGTTCGTCTTCTCCGCCGGCGGCTACCGGCGTCTGGAGCGGTCCGGTCCCCCGCTGGGCGTCTTCCCGGACGACACCTGGGACCTGCGCAGCACCGTGCTGGCGCCGGGCGAGACACTGGTGGTCGTCAGCGACGGGTTCCTCGACTTCTTCCCCTCGCTGGAGGAGACCCTCGACCGGGCCGTCGGGGCCGAGCTGCACGGCCTGCCCGCCACGGAGCTGGTGGACCGGGCGGTCGCCTTCGCGCGGGAGCAGGGGCATCCCGACGACGTCACCGTGGTGGCGCTGCGGCGCACCGCACCGCGGCTCAGCGGGGAATGAGCCGGAACAGGAATCTCGTCCGGACCATGACCCACAGCAGGCCCAGGACCACGACGTAGGCGGCGGTGTTGAGCCACAGGTTCCCCTGCTGGAGAGCGGGCACGTTGGCCACGGCCAGGATCAGGAACACGTGCACGACGAACACGTAGAGGGTGGCCTGCCCCAGCGGGACGAGGAACCACCCGAGCGTGCGCCGGAGGGGTCTCCAGTAGGCGCTGAGCACGGTGTAGCCGGCGATCACCACGAGGAGCACGTTCACCAGCCTGCCGATCCCGAGGTAGGTCCGCCCGAAGAGGGCGTCGTAGACCGTGCGGAACGTCGACTCGGGCAGCAGGGCCAGCCGGACGTCGTAGGCGTTGGTGAGGTAGGGACTGGACCAGGCGAAGAGCGCACAGACCAGGGTCAGCGCGAGACATGCGGCCAGCGCGGGCCGCCGCCGGCGGTGGGAGAACCAGGCGACGACCTGCCGCCGGCGGTGCCCCGCCACCATGCCGACGACGAACAGGACCTGCCACACCAGCAGGGGGAACGAGTCCTCGAACTGGGACGGCAGCAGCCGGACCCGGAACACGGTGCCCACCGTGTAGAGGGCCAGGCTGATCGCGAGGACCAGCCACGCGCGCCCGCGCGCCAGGGCCGCCAGCACCAGGGGGCTCACGAGCAGCAGGACCACGTACAGGCCCATGATGTTGAACTGCCACGGGCCGATCTGGAGCAGGAACAGGGACGGGATCAGGTGGGCCGGCACGGGGAACTGCAGGAACCCCTCCATCCCCGAGTAGAGGTCGTAGGTGGTGCCCGCGGCCCCGGCCCCGGCGGCCCCGGTCCCCTGGTCCGTGAACGTCGTGACGGCCCCCGCGTCCAGGAAGGGCAGCAGGCTGAGGCCGTAGACGGCCAGTACCACGACGAGCGCGGTCACGTAGAGCTTCCAGGCCCGCGAGGCGGTGCGGTCCACCACCTCGCCGAGCTCGTCCTTCGCCCGCGGGCCGTACACCATGCCGAGGACCGCCCCGGAGAGCAGGACGAAGAGTTCCGCCCCCGAGACCACACCGATCGTCTCCTGGGTCAGCAGCTGGAACACCGAGGTGATCCCCACGTGGTTGACGACCACGAACACGATGGCCGCTCCGCGCAGCATGTCGATGCGGACGTCCCGGCGGGAGGGGTCCGCGTACGCCCACGCCCTGGCCGGTCCGCGGACCGCCAGGACCCAGAGGAGCAGGCCCACCGCGGACACGGCCAGCGCCACGCCCCACGCGGCAGGACCCTCGAGCACGGACCCCTCCGCCGCCGGGCCGGCGCCCGGGAGCTCGACCGGTGCTGCGACCGGACCGGTGACCAGGCCGGATTCCTGGAGCCGGGCGCCGGCGGCCGAGGCCAGCCCGGGGTCGGCCGTGACGCGCCAGTCGACGGTCACCGCGCCGTCGTCGCGCTGCTCGACCGTCTCGTTCCACACGACGGCGCGGATCCGGTCGTGGTCCCCGGCGGAGGCCGTCCCGAGGACCTGGTCCCACCAGGCCTCCTTGACGTCCCGCTCGGACGGGCCGTCCGTCCTCGGGCTGTAGAACGCGCCGGTCTCCACCATGAGCGGTTTCGCCCGCGCGACGGCATAGGCCGCGTAGAAGTCGTCCTCCGCCGCGGCTCCGGCGTCCCCCGCGGTGCCCAGCAGGGCGCTGAACCGACCCGCCGCAGGCAGGACGTTGCGGGCCGGACCGCTGCCGGTCTCGTCGTGATAGGCGACCAACCCCACCCAGTCGACCACGTCGTCGCCAGGGTAGTAGGGACCGTAGGGGTCGTCGTCGCCGTCCCAGACCCCGTCGCCGCTGGTGTCCAGGACTGCCAGGTCGTCCTCGCGCGGCGGAGAGCTGGACGCGTCCCGGAAGGGGTAGTCCGCCCCGGCCGTGGGCGACCACACCATGACCGGGTCCTCGAGCTCGTCGTCCAGGGCGCTCGCCAGCGTCCGGAACGCCTCGGTGTACGCCCGGGGCCGCTGGCCCCACGAGATCCAGGAAGCGTTCATCTGCGGGGCGAAGCGGACGAAGACCGTGCCGGGGAATCCCTCCGCGGCGTCCGCGATGCGACCCGCGAGAACGGCCGCCTGCGCCTCGTCCACCCGGTCCAGCGCGATCTCGGGACGGACGGTGAGCAGGGCGTGGGCGCCCTGCTCGGAGATCTGGGAGAGGTAGTCCCGCAGGTGGCCCTGCTCCTGCACGCTCATCGGCAGCGGAACGGGCCGCCCGTACACGGCCGCCGGCGCGCCCAGGCGCTCGGCGTGGCCCGACGCCGTGTCCGCTCCCCAGTCGAGCAGTGCTCCCAGGTACGGCCCCTGCGGCTCCTCCTCCGCCGCCCGCACCGCCCCGGAGGGGACGAGGAGGAGCGCGAGCAGCAGCAGGACGAGCACCGCGGCGGCCGGGGGGCGCAGACGTCGCCGCACGATGGGAAGCAGGGGCCCTCCAGGGTCGGTCCGCGTGGGCGTCGCCCACGCACGGGGGGACCGTCGCCCGGGATGCCGGAGGGTCGGGGGCCCGCGGCGGACGACGGACGACGCAGGGGCATGGCGCTGCCCCGCGCGTCCCCCGATATCATCACGGACCGGCACCGGACGTGCGGAGGCTCGGTTCCGTGTCCCCGTCGGCTCTGCTGCAGAGCGCCCCGGATGCCGCCGGCGGCGTGAGATCCCAGCGCAACATGTCACGTCATGAGTGGTCGCGCCCGGGAAGGCGCGAACCGGTGGAGCCCCCTACCGGATTCGAACCGGTGACCCCCTGTTTACAAGACAGGTGCTCTGGCCAGCTGAGCTAAGGAGGCGGACCGGCTCGTCGACCGCACGCGCACGGCCGGGCAACCGGACCTCCAGGATATCGGACGCGCCGGAGGACCCCGAAATTCCCGAACACCGGAGGGAGCCGCACAGCACGACGGCGCCGCGCCCCGAACC
>NZ_JBHVDI010000097.1:0-13621 GCF_042802875.1 Kocuria sp. NPDC057446
CCCTCGCACGGCAGGAGCGAGGGGGCGCTGCGGAGCGTGGGACGCGGACTACTTCGCCAGGGAGTCCACGATCTGCTGCATCACGGTCTGGTCCGCGAGGGTCGAGACGTCGCCGACCTCCCGGTCCTCCGCGACGTCCTTGAGGAGGCGGCGCATGATCTTCCCGGAGCGGGTCTTGGGCAGCTCGGGGACGATGAGCACCTTCTTGGGCTTGGCGATCGGGGAGATCTCCTTGCCCACGTGCGCCCGCATCTCCTCGGCCAGCTCGGCCTTGTCCCGGCCCTCGGCGTCGGCCTGGTCGGAGAGGATGACGAACGCGATCACGGCCTGCCCGGTGGTCTCGTCCGTGGCGCCCACCACCGCGGCCTCGGCCACGGACGGGTGGGAGACGAGGGCGGACTCGATCTCCGGGGTGGAGAGGCGGTGGCCGGAGACGTTCATGACGTCGTCCACGCGGCCGAGGATCCACACGTCGCCGTCGGCGTCGCGCTTGGCGCCGTCGCCGGCGAAGTACATCTCGCCGAACCGGGACCAGTACGTGTCCACGTAGCGGTCGTCGTCGCCCCAGATGGTGCGCAGCATCGAGGGCCACGGCTCGCGCAGCACGAGGAAGCCCGAGGTCTCGTTCTCCACGGACTGCCCGTTGTCGTCCACGACGTCGACCTTGATGCCGGGCATCGGGACCTGGGCGGAGCCCGGCTTGGCGACCGTCACGCCCGGCAGCTGGGAGATCATGATGGCGCCGGTCTCGGTCTGCCACCACGTGTCGACGATCGGGCAGCGGCCGCCGCCGATGACCCGGTGGAACCAGGTCCACGCCTCGGGGTTGATGGCCTCGCCCACGGTGCCGAGCACCCGCAGGGACGAGAGGTCGTACTCCGCCGGGATCTCCTCGCCCCACTTCATCATGGTGCGGATCGCGGTGGGGGAGGTGTACATGATCGACACCTTGTACTTCTGCACGATCTCCCAGAACCGACCGCGGTGCGGGGAGTCCGGGGTGCCCTCGTAGATCACCTGGGTGGAGCCGTTGACCAGGGGCGCGTAGGCGACGTAGGAGTGGCCGGTGACCCACCCGACGTCGGCGGTGCACCAGTAGACGTCCGTCTCCGGCTTGAGGTCGAAGACGTTCTTGTGGGTGAACGCGCCCTGGGTCAGGTAGCCGCCCGTGGTGTGCATGATGCCCTTGGGCTTTCCGGTGGTCCCGGAGGTGTAGAGGATGAACAGCGGGTCCTCGGCGCCCTGCTCGGACGGGGTGTGCTCCGCGGAGGCGGCCCCGACCGCCTCGTGCCACCACACGTCCCGGCCCTCGGTCATCTCGATGTCGGCCTCGTTGCGGCGGACCACGAGCACGTGCTCCACGGTGGAGCCGCCGCGGGACAGGGCGTCGTCGACGGCCGGCTTGAGCATGGAGGGCTTGCCGCGGCGGAAGGTCCCGTCCGCGGTGACCACGAGCTTCGCCTCGCCGTCCTCGACGCGGGAGCGCAGCGCGTCCGCGGAGAACCCGCCGAAGACCACGGAGTGGATCGCGCCGATGCGGGCGCAGGCCAGCATCGCGATGACCGCCTCGGCGATCATCGGCAGGTAGAGGGCCACGCGGTCGCCCTTGGTCACGCCGAGGCTCTCCATGGCGTTGGCGGCCCTCGAGACCTCGTCCTTGAGCTGGGCGTAGGTGTAGCTGCGGCTGTCGCCGGGCTCGCCCTCGAAGTGGATGGCCACCCGGTCCCCGTTGCCGGCCTCCACGTGGCGGTCCACGGCGTTGTAGCACGCGTTGAGGGTGCCGTCCTGGAACCACTTGGCGAACGGGGGGTTCGACCAGTCGAGGACCTCGGTGAACTCCTTGTTCCAGGTCAGCAGCTCCCGCGCCTGGCGGCCCCAGAAGTCGACGCCCTCCTCCTCGGCCTGCCGGTAGAGCTCGGCGGTGGCATTGGCCTGGGCCGCGAACTCGGGGTCCGGGGCGAAGGTCCTGTTCTCGGCGGACGTGGTCTCTGAAGCCATGTGGTCTTCCCTTCTCGTGGCACACCGCGCACGGACCCCCGATGGCACCGGACGTCCGTGTCACAGCTCACATAGTGTCGTTTTCACCCTAGACGATCGGTGCACCCGGTTCCACAGGGGCCACGCCGCACCGGGTCACGGAGGGCCTCGGGGACCGCCCGCCTAGAATCGGGGCATGGTCCCCACCGCCGTGCCCCGCCCGCCTGCCCACCTGCGTGCCGTGGACCCCGCGAAGGCGCGCGCCGGTGCCGCGCGGCGCCGCCGGACGGGTGCCGCGGAGTCCCCGCTGGCGCTCAAGCGGCGGGCCCGCCGGATCAACGCGGTGCTCGCGGAGGCGTACCCGTACGCGGTCGCCGAGCTGGACTTCCGCTCCCCGTACGAGCTGCTCGTGGCCACGGTGCTCTCGGCCCAGACGACCGACGTGCGCGTGAACGCGACCACGCCGCGGCTGTTCGCCGCCTGTCCCACGCCGCGGGCGCTCGCCGAGGCGGACGAGGCCGTGGTCCAGGAGATCATCCGCCCGCTCGGCTTCTACCGGGCCAAGACCCGGGCCGTCCGGACCCTGGCGCAGAAGATCGTGGACGACCACGACGGCGAGGTGCCCGCGCGGCTGGAGGACCTCGTCACCCTGCCCGGGGTGGGCCGCAAGACCGCCAACGTGGTGCTCGGCAACGCCTTCGGGATCCCCGGGATCACCGTGGACACCCACTTCGGCCGGCTCGCCCGCCGCTTCGGCTGGACGGAGGAGGAGGACCCGGTCAAGGTCGAGCGGGACGTCGCCGCCCTGTTCGAGCCGCGCGACTGGACCGACCTGTCCCAGCGGCTGGTCTACCACGGGCGGCGCATCTGCCACTCCCGGCGGCCCGCGTGCGGGGTGTGCCCCGTCGCGGACCTGTGCCCGTCCTACGGCGAGGGCCCCACGGACACGGCCCAGGCGGCGGCCCTGCTCAAGTACGAGTTCGCCCCGGGCCGCGAGGAGCTGCTGGAGCAGTTCCTGGCGGGCCGCACCCGGGCCCAGCTGCAGGCCGACGGCTGGCCCCTGAGCCCGTGAGCGGCACCGACCGGAGAGGAGGACGTCCCGTGGGCGACGCCTACCAGGACCTGCTGCGCGTGGCCCGCCACGGCCGGCTGCTGCAGATGGAGGACCGCGAGCCGTGGCGGATCGGGCAGATCGACGAGAACTACCGCCGCTCGGCCGTGCTGATCCTCTTCGGGGTGCTCGACGACCTCCCCTCGCGCGCCGCCGAGCACGCCGAGGGCGTGGGCCGGGACCTCGACGTGCTGCTGGTCCAGCGGGCCGCGACGCTGCGCTCCCACCCCGGCCAGGTCGCCTTCCCCGGCGGGCGCCTGGACCCCGAGGACGGTGACCTGCACGAGGTGCTGACCGTGCCCGGCGGCGAGGTCAGCGCGGCCCACGTGCGCGCCGCCGTGCGCGAGGCGGAGGAGGAGACCGGGCTGGACCCGCGCGGCGTGGAGGTCCTCGGCGCCCTCGCCCCCGTGCCGCTGCCGGTCTCCAACCACCTCGTCACCCCGGTGCTGGGCTGGTGGCGGGACGTCTCGCCGGTGGACGTGGTGGACCACGCCGAGTCCTCCCTCGTGTTCCGCGTGCCCGTGCTGGACCTCATCGACCCGGCCAACCGGCACTGCGCGACCGTCACGCGCGGCCGGCAGACCTACCGCTCGCCCGCCTTCACCGTCCCCGTGGCCGGCACCGCGTCCACCGTGACCGTCTGGGGGTTCACCGGCGTGCTCCTGGACCGGTTGCTGAGCGCGCTGGGCTGGGCCGTGCCCTGGGACGCCGGCAGGCTCCTGCCCGCACCCCTGTAGCACGGACGCCCCCGGCCCGCTCCTCCGGGCGCAACATTGCCGGTGCGCCGGCAAGCCGCCTTACGATGCCAGGGTCCCCCGCGTCCACGACCCCCAGGAGGCACCCCGGTGGCCTCGTCCCGACCCGGCCCCGAGCGGCCCCGGCTCGCCGAGCAGCTCAGCGCCGCGCGCCGCCGCCGGGGGCTCTCGGTCCGGGCGCTCGCGGCGTCGTGCCGGCTGCCCGCCAGCACCATCCAGGGCTGGCTCAGCGGGGCGCACCTGCCCGGCCCGGCCCTGCGCGAGGAGTTCACGGCACTGCTGGAGGCCCTCGGGCTGACCGAGGAGCGCCCCGCGGAGCTGTGGTGGGAGGACGTCAACCGGTCCCGGACCCCCGGGCGGCCGGACTCCACCCCGTACGTCGGGCTGCGCTCGTACCGCCCCGAGGACGAGACCCACTTCTTCGGCCGGACCGACGAGGTCGCCGTGCTCGGCGAGCGGGTGGTCCGGCTGGCGGCCGCCGGCGGGCTCCGCATCCTGGCCGTGGTGGGGGCCTCGGGGGCCGGCAAGTCCTCGCTGCTGGGTGCGGGGCTCCTCGGCCGGCTCCGGTCCGAGGGCGGGCCACTGCACGGGTGGCGGGCCGTGGCCACGACCCCGGGCCTCGACCCGGTGGGCCGGCTCGAGGAGGCGGTCGCGGCGGCCCCGGACCTGCTCGTCGTCGACCAGCTGGAGGAGCTGTGGACGGGCGCCGGGGACGACGAGGCGCCCGGACGGTACCTCGACCGGCTCGCCGCGGCGAGCCGTGACCGGGTGGTGGTGGTCGGCCTCCGGGCGGACTTCTTCGGCACCGCGAGCCGGCACGCCGAGCTGCGCACGGCCCTGGAGCGCCCCGTGCTGCTCGGCGCGCTGACCCGCGAGCAGCTCGAGGAGATCGTCGTGGGCCCCGCCGAGGCCGTCGGCGCCCGCGTCTCCCCGGACCTGGTCGAGGTGATCCTGCGGGACGTCGCCCCCCGCGGCACGGAGGTCGGGGTGGGCCTGCTGCCGATGCTCTCCCAGGCGATGCTCGGCACCTGGGAGCACGCCCGCACCCGGGAGCTCACGGTGGCCGACTACCACGCGGCGGGCGGCATCACCGAGGCGGTGGAGCGCCGCGCCGAGGAGGTGCACGCCCGCCTGGGCCCGCGCGAGCAGGAGGTGGCCCGCGCGGTGTTCCTGCGGCTCGTGCGCGTGGTCGGCACCGGGACCTCCGCCACGGTCGTGCGCACCCCGGTGCTCCGGGAGGAGCTGCCGGAGGGCGGCGCGGCCGTGGTGGAGGAGTTCGCCCGCGCCCGGCTGCTGACCATCGACCGGGACGAGATCCAGCTCAGCCACGAGTCCCTCCTGGACCACTGGTCCCGGCTCAGCCGCTGGATCGAGGACAGCCGCCGCGACCTCTACGTCCGCCAGCAGCTGCAGCGCGCCACCCAGATGTGGCTCGCCAACGACCGCGACCCCCTCGCGCTGATCCCCCTGGGCCAGCTCGCCTCCTTCCGGGACTGGACCGGGGACCCGCGCCAGCAGGCGCTGCTGAGCCCGGCCGAGCGCGAGTACCTGCAGGAGAGCGAGCGCCACTACGAGGACGCCCTGGCGCGGCAGCAGCGCAGCGCCCGCGAGATCGAGCGGCGCGGCCACGCGGCCCTCGTCCTGCTCGCCCTGGCCGTCTGCGCGGCCGTGGTGGCCGGTGCCCTGGGCATCCGGGCGGAGCGCTTCCAGGCCGTCGCGGAGACCGCCCGCGACGAGGCGCTCTCCCGCCAGACCGCGCTCGAGGCCTCGCGGATCCGCGGCGAGTCGCCCAACCTCGCCTCGCAGCTGAGCCTCGCCGCCTACCGGATGGCCCCCACCCGCGAGGGCACCTCCGCCCTGATCGACGCCACCGCGGTGAACGCCCCGGAGCGGTGGCTCGGCCCCGACGGCGCGTCCCGGCTCGCGGCGCTGGACGACGGGTCCGTCGTCGCGCGCGCGGCCGGGGACGGGAGGCTGTCCGTGTGGCGGGACAGCGACCGCCTGCACGAGAACCGGGAGGACCTGGCCGTGGTCGACGGCACCCCCGGGCTGAGCGACGTGGACCTGCGCGCCGTGGACGGGAGGGTCCTCGCGGCCGTGGGCGGACGCGGGCACGTGAGCCTGTGGGACGTCACCGAGCGCCCGGCCCGCCGGCTGGGCGGTCTCGACGTGGGCGCCCGGACACCGGTCAACGCGGTGGTCCTCTCGCCCGACGGCCGGCAGCTGCTGGCCGGGGCCCGGGGCGAGGTGCTGCGCTGGCGCATCGAGGACCCCCGCGCCCCGGAGCGGCTGCCGTCCCTGCCCCTGGGCGAGGACGCCGACGTCCTGGCGCTCGCGGCGGCCCCCGACGGCACGGTCTACGCGGGCGGGACGTCCGGGGAGATCACCCGGTACGCCACGGACGGCGCCCGCACGGAGCGCCTCGACCCGGTCCCGACCGGGCGGGTCGTCCGGTCCCTGGACCTCGACGACGACGGCGCGCGCCTCGCCGCGGGCCTGAGCGCCCGCGAGCTGCGCCTCTACGACGTCGAGGAGGAGCAGGTCGTCCGCTCCGGGACGATCACGGACTTCGGCAGCTGGATCAGCGACGTGTCGTTCACCCCGGACGGGGAGCACGTCGTGGCCGCCAGCTTCGACCAGAGCGCCTACGTGCACCGGCTCTCCGACCTGACCCGCGTGGACTCCTTCCCCACCGCCGCCCGGGTCACCAGCGCCCTGCGCGTCGGCGACCGGGTGCTCACCACCTCCCAGGACGGCACCACCCGGGCGTGGGAGCGACCGGGGCCCGTCATCGAGCGGCGGGGCGAGCCCGTGTACCAGCTCTCCACGGACCGGCGGCACACCGTGCTGAGCGCCGTCGGCATCGGCTCCGACGTCGTCTCCCTCTTCGACGTCACGGGGGACGATCCCCGGCCGCTGCCGCCCCCGGAGGCCCCGGCCGGGGAGACCCTCTGGTACGCGGGGGCCGTGGCCCCCGACGCCTCGCTGGTGGCCGGGGGCACCGAGGACGGCGACGTCCTCGTGTGGCCCCTGGACGGGGGCCGGCCGGAGGCCCCCGAGCGGGCGGAGGCCATCGACGCGGGCATCACCGGCGCCGACGTCACGTCCGACGCCGGCACCATCGCGACGTGGTCGGAGGTCGGCTCCGAGATCGCCCTCCTGCGCCGCGACGCCGACGGGCCCGTCCGGCGGGTGGCGACGATCCCGCTCCAGGGCACGGAGGCCGCGCGCTTCGACGCCGACGGCACGCTGCTGGCCGCCGCGGACGACACCGGCGGCGTGGGGCTGTGGGACGTCTCCGACCCCGCGGCGCCCCGGCGCACCGCGCGGCTCGCCCTCGACTCCGTGGCCACCTCCATCGCGTTCTCCCCGGTGCGGGACCTCCTGGCCGTGGGCACCGAGGGGGGCCGGGTGCGCCTGTGGGACGTCGCCGACCCCGCCGCCCCCCGGCCCGTGGCGGAGACCTCGGACGCCCTGTCCTCCGTCAAGGGCCTGCACTTCTCCGCGGACGGCACCCTGCTGGCGGGCGCCTCCGGCGACAAGTTCGTGTGGATGTGGTCCGTGGGCGCCGCGGACCTGGCCGTGCACGCGGCGCTGTCCGCCTCCGGGGACCGGATGAACGACGTGCGCTTCGTCGGGGACCGGCTGGTCGCCACGGGCGACGACGGCGTGGTGCGCAGCTGGCTGGTCGACGCCGAGGACGCGGTCGAGGCGATCTGCGCCGGCCGGGGCGACCCCATCACCGAGGACGAGTGGCGCCGGCACGTGGCGGGCGCCCCCTACCGGGACCTGTGCTGAGCCCGGCGCCGGGACCCGCGCCGGCGTCCGCCCCGGCAGCGGCTCACTTCGCGTCCGCGTAGGACTCCACCACGGCCACGCTGACGGGGAACTCCACCGGGATCCGCCCGAACACCAGCCGGGCCGCCCGCTCGGCGCACTCGCGCACCAGCTCGGCCGCCCGCCCGGCGTCCTCCCGGGCGCAGTGCAGCACGACCTCGTCGTGCAGGAAGAACACGAGCTCCGCGTCGACGCCCTCCCGCGCCAGGGCGGAGCGGATGGCGCCCATCCAGCACACGGCCCACTCGGCGGCCGTGCCCTGGACCACGAAGTTGCGGGTGAACCGGCCCTGACCGCGGGCCATCGCCCCGGCGCGCCGCTCGGCCTCCTCCGTGGCGTTGTCCCGCTGCGCCGCGTCCCACGCCGGGCCCGGCAGGGGGGACCAGCGGCCCAGGTGCGTGTGCACCTGCCCGCCGGTCTCGCCCACCCGGGCGGCCCGCTCCACGTAGTCCACGGCGCGGGGGAACATCCGGGCCAGGTGCGGCATCAGCCGGCCCGACTGGCCGGTGGTCGCCCCGTACATCGCGCCCAGCATCGCCACCTTCGCCTGCGGGCGCTCGGTCAGCTCGGAGCCCCGCTCCTCGCCGAGGTCCGCGATGGACTGGTACAGGTCCCGGCCCCGGGACGCGGCGGCCAGGGCGTCGTCGTGGGCCAGCGCCGCCAGGACGCGGGGCTCGAGCTGGGCCGCGTCCGCCACCACGAGCACGCGCCCCGGGTCCGCCCGCACGGCGTCCCGCACCACGTGCGGGATCTGCAGGGCGCCCCCGCCTCGGGCCGACCAGCGACCGGTGACCACCCCGCCCACCACGTACTCCGGGCGGAAGCGGCCGTCCCGCACCCAGGTGGCCAGCCAGTGCCAGCCGTTGGCGCTGAGCAGCCGCGCCTGCTTCTTGTGCTCGAGCACGGGCTCGATCAGCGCCTGGCGCCGGGCGGCCAGACCCGGCACGGCCCGGGCCCACTCGACGAGCTCCCACTGCCGGGTGCTCGTCACGTCGATCCCCGCCGCCCGCATCGCCTTCAGCAGCTCCTGCGGGGAGTCCGGGTTCAGCCCCGGCGCGTGCAGCGTCTCCCGCAGCCGGGCGACGGTCGCCTCCATCCGCGGGGGCCGCTCCCCGGGCGCCGGCTCGGGGCCCAGCGCGTCCTCCAGCAGGGCGCGGTGGACGTCCTCCCGCCACGGCACCCCGGCGTGCTGCATCTCCGCGGCGATCAGCGCGCCCTGGGACTCCGCGGCCAGCAGCAGGGTCAGCCGGCGGGGGTCCACGGCGCCCGCCACCGCCGCGAGCTGCGCCCGCAGCTCCGCGGCCAGCACCGCCACGTCCGGGCCGGAGGCGCGGGGGAGCTCGAACAGGCTGGACTGGTCCTGCGCGGGGGACGGCGGCGGGAGCAGGCCCGGCGCCTCGTCCGCGGGCAGCGGCGGGAGCACCGGCTCGTAGGGCAGCGGGCCCTCGGCGCCGGACCCGTGCGCGGTGGCGGCCGTGGCCAGGATCGCCTGGCACAGCCGCAGGTCGTGGCAGCGCTCCACCCGGGCACCGGCGGCGAGCAGCTGCGGATAGACGGCGCCCGTGCGCTCCCACGTCCAGCGCGGCGGCGTGGCCCCGGCCCGCCGCGCGGCCTCCTCGCGCTCGGCGACGAACGCGGCCAGCCCCCCGGGGGGCACGTCCACGCCGGGCCCGTCCGGGTCCCCGGCGCCCGTCAGCTCCTGGACCCGGTGCCCGCCCCGGCCGTCCTGCGCTGGTCCCACCACGATGTGCATCCGGCCATTGTCCTGCACGGGTCCGTCACGCTACGCCGGCGCCCGGACTGCACACGCCCCCGGGGCCGCGGCGACCCCCTGCTCCGTCCACACCGGCGCCGCCGCCGGGACGGACCCGCCCGGGCCGGGCCGACAGTGGGGCCATGAGCACCGCCGCCCGCCGCCCCGCCCCGCCGCTCCCGGCCGCCGCGGCCCGCGCGCGCACCGTGCGCCTCGTCAGCGACGACGCCGGGCTGCACAGCACGGTGGAGCGCGTGTGCGCCGCCGCCGGCGCCGTCCTGCTGGCCGACCCGCCCGGCGGGCCGGCGACGGGCACGATCGCGGACATGGACCTCGTGGACGTGCGCCACGCCGTGCGGGGCCGGGTCCGGCCGGGCACGGTGCTCGTGGGCCGGCCCGAGGACCCCGGGATCTGGGACCGGGCGGCCGACCTCGGCGGCTGCGCCGTGGCGGTGCTGCCCGACGCCGCGGGGTGGCTCGCCGACCTGCTCACCGCCCGGCCCGGCGGCACCACCGGCCCCGGCGGCGCGGGACGGGTGCTGGGCGTGCTCGGCGCCGTGGGCGGGGCCGGCACGTCCACGCTGGCGTGCTGGCTCGCCGACCGCGCCGCGCACGCGGAGCGTCCTGCCGTCCTGGTGGACGCGGACCGCGCCGGCTGCGGCATCGACGTCCTGCTGGGCCTCGAGGAGCAGGACGGCCTGCGCTGGCCGGACCTGCTCCGGATCGGCGGCACGGTGCACGCCGAGCAGCTGTGGCCGGCGCTCGCCCGGACGGGCCGCCTGCGCTGGCTCTCCTGGGACCGGTCGCTGCCGGACGGCGCCACCGCCCCGTACGCCGCCGTGCTCGAGGCGCTGCGCCGGGCCGCGGCCCTCGTCGTCGTCGACCTGGGCCGGGCGGGGCCGGGCACGGCGGACACCGCCGCCCTGTGCGACGAGGTCCTCGTGCTCACGCCCCGGACGGTGCGCGGCGTGCTCGCCGCCCGGTGGGCCGCGGGCCTCCTGACGGGGACCACCGCCCGTCTGGTGCCGGCCGGGCTCAACGTGGCGGACGTCGACGACGCGCTCGCCGCCGCCACGACCGGGCTGGCCGTCGCCGGCTCCCTGCGCTTCTCCGGCGCGGTGCCGGACGCCGCGGAGACGGGCCGTCTGCTCGAGGCCGGCCGGTCCCGCCGGCTCGCCCGGGACGTGGCGGGCCTGCTCGGTGCGGTGGGAGCGGCCCCGTGAGCGCCGTGCTCCCCGGCGGGCCGGTCGCTCCGGCGGCTCCACCGGCGGCCCTGCCCACGACCCTGCCGACCGCCCTGCTGGAGGACGTGCGGGACCGGCTGCTGTCCGTCCCGGGGCCGGTCACGGACACCGACATCGCCGAGGCCGTGCACGCCAGCGGCCGGGTGCTCGGGGCCGCCGGCACCCTGCGCGCCGTGCAGGCCGTGCGCGCCGAGCTGACCGGCCTCGGCCCCCTGGAGCCGCTGCTGCCGCACCGGGGGCTCACCGACGTCTACGTCAACGGGCCCGAGCAGGTCTGGCTCGAGACCGAGTCCGGGGTGCGCCGCGTCCCGTCGCCCTTCGGTTCCGACGCCGAGGTGCGCGCCCTGGCCGTGCGCCTGGTCACCGCGGCGGGGCGCCGTCTCGACGCCGCCCACCCGTGCGCGGACGTCCAGACGGCCGCCGGCTACCGGGTGCACGCCGTCCTCCCGCCGGTCTCCACGGGAGGCACCCTGCTCTCCGTCCGCTTCCGCGGCACGCGGTCGCTGTCCCTGCAGGACCTCGTGGCCGCGAGGACCGTCCACCCCGGCACCGCCGAGCTGCTCGTGGGCGCCGTGCGCTCCGGCGCGAACTTCCTGGTCAGCGGGGCCACCGGCGCCGGGAAGACGACCGTGCTCAACGCCCTGCTCTCCTGCTCCCCGGAGCACGAGCGGATCGTGCTCATCGAGGACGCCGCCGAGCTGCGCCCCGAGCACCCCCACGTGGTCGGTCTCCAGGCCCGGCACGCCAACGCCGAAGGGGCGGGCGGCATCGGCCTGGCGGAGCTGGTCCGCCAGGCTCTGCGGATGCGCCCCGACCGGCTCGTGGTGGGGGAGTGCCGCGGCGCCGAGGTGCGCGAGCTCCTCACGGCCCTGAACACGGGCCACGCCGGGGCGGGCACCGTGCACGCCAACTCCGCCGCGGCGGTCCCGGCCCGGCTCTCGGCCCTGGGCGCGCTGGCCGGCATGAGCCGGGACGCGGTGGCCCTGCAGGCCGCGAGCGCCCTGGACCTGGTCGTGCACGTGGCCCGCTCGGGCGGGCGCCGCGAGGTGCGGGCCGTGTCCCTGCTCGAGGACCGTGCCGGGGCCCTCGTCACGGTGACCGCCGCGGTCCAGGACCACGACGGCGTGCACCGCGGCCCCGGGTGGGACGGGCTGTGCGCGCTGCTGGGACGGTCGTCCGGGTCCGGCGAGGACCTCGCCGGGGGCCGGCCGTGAGCGCGGCCCCGGTCGTCGGCACCGTCCTCGGCCTGTGCCTCGCCGGGAGCGCCGCGGTGCTGCTCGCGGGCCCGGCCCACCGCGTCCGCTCGGCCGGACGGGAGGAGTCCGCCGCAGGTCCCGCGGTCCCGTGGTGGGCCCGTTTCGTCCGCGACGCCGAGGCGGAGGCCACCGAGTGGATCGTCCTGCTGCGCCGGCTCGCCGCCCTGCTGCAGGCGGGCCGGTCCCCGGCGGCGGCCTTCGAGGGGGCGGGCCCCGACGGCCACCGGGCCGGGCGGACCGCCACCGGCCGGCACCTCGCGATGCTGTGCACCTCCGTGGCGGCCTCCGCCCGGCTGGGGCTCGACGTCTCGACCGCCCTGGCGGGGGTCCCGGCCCCGCAGCTCGGCCACCGTCCGCTGGAGCGGCGGGCCGCGGCCACCACGGCTGAGCTCTCCCTGTGCTGGGAGGTCTCCGAGCGCACCGGTGCGCCCCTGGCCGTCCTGCTCGGCGGTCTCGCCGACGCCCTCGAGGCGGAGCTCGACGCCGAGGCGGCGCGCGGCACCGCCCTGGCCGGTCCGCGCTCCACCGTCCGGATCCTGACCTGGCTGCCGGTGCTGGGGATCGGTCTGGGTGTGCTCATGGGCGTCGACCCGCTGCGCACGCTGCTCACCACGCCGTGGGGGCTGGCCGCGCTCGTGGCCGGTGCCGTGCTCACGGTGCTCGGCCGGGTCTGGACGCGCACGCTCATCCACCGCGCCGAGGCGGTGGGAGCGCGATGACCGCCCTCGTCGCGCCCGCCGCGGCGCTGCTCCTGCTGGCCGCCGCGACGCTGGCCGTGCTGCCGTCCCGGGCCCGGCTGACCGGGACACCCCGACCGGCCGCGGCCCGCCGTGCGGTGGAACCGCACGTCTCCGCGGGCGTCCTCGTGGAGCTCACCGCGGCCATGCTGGACGCGGGTCTGCCCCTCGCGGAGGCCGTGGCCGTGCTGGGCGGGTGCCGGCAGGACCCCGCCGGCACCGCCCTGGAGGGGGTGGGCTCCCGGCTGCGGCTCGGGCTGCCGTGGCACACGGCGTGGGCCTCGGCGGGCGAGCTGCCCGCGCACCTGGCGGACTACCACGAGGCGCTCGCGTTCACCGCGACGTCCGGGGCGCCCTCGGCCCGGACGCTGCGCGCGCAGGCCGCCCAGGTGCGGCGGGCCGCCTACCGGCGGGCCGAGCGCGCCGCGGAGTCGCTGGCCGTCCAGCTCGTGCTGCCCCTGGGACTGTGCTCCCTCCCGGCCTTCGTCTGCTGGGGCGTGCTGCCGGTCGTGATGGGACTCGTGCCCGAGGTGTTCGGATGACCCGCCGCGCCCGGAGCCGCGCGCCCCCGGGGTTCATCGCGCCCGTCCTCGTCCCACCTGTCACCCCGCTCCAGCCCACCCCGCACCGAGAGGACCGTCATGTCCCAGCACCAGATCACCGCGCCCCGTCCCGCCCGGAGGCGCCGCAGCCTCCCGGGCACCGCCGGCGGCAACCCCGTCGCGCCGGCTCCCCGCCGGAGCACCGGGGCGGCGCCCCGCCCGCCCGTCCGGACCGGGGACCCGGACCTCGGCGCGACCACCGTGGAGTACGCCATGGTGGTGCTCGCCGCCGCGGCCTTCGGCGGCGTCATGGCCGCGGTGCTCTCCTCCGGCCAGGTGCGCGAGCTCCTGACCGCGATCATCGAGAAGGCGCTCGGCGTCTGAGCGTCCGCCCCGCGCGGGCCCGCGG
>NZ_JBHVDI010000098.1:0-13604 GCF_042802875.1 Kocuria sp. NPDC057446
GCGCACTCCACGGAGTGCGCGGCCCTCGGGGCGCGGCGGGATCGGTCAGCCGACCTCGAGCTGGGTGACGCCCCAGCCCCGGCCCAGTCGCTCCACGCGCATGGCCACGGCCCGGCTGCGCCGTGGTTCGACGATCACCAGGGCCACCTCGTAGACTCCGACGTCCACCCGGCAGACCCGGCACCTGCGCACGTGCGGATTGCGGTGCAGCTCCTGCAGCGCGGCCTTTCCCTCGAACTGCTCCTGGAGCAGGCGGAGCATCTCGGCCCGCTGCTGGAAGCGCTCCACGATCTCCGGGGTGGTCCAGCGGATCAGCTGCGCCGCCGGCCGGCTCCCGCCCAGCACCTCCACGGCCGCCTGGCCGATCGAGCGGGCCAGCGCCGTGACCCGGCCGAGCTCGTCCTCGGCGTCGTGGCCCAGCACGCGCGTGGCGCCCCACGTGTAGCCGCCCGGGGCGGTGGGCGGCGCCGGCCGCACCCGGCGGGCGGGCGGGCCGGCCGCCGGGCGGCGGCGCTCGGGCACGAGCGGACGGGCGACCGGGTCGGGACCGGCGGCGGGAGCGTTCATGGCGGGCCTCCTGGGAACGGTGCTGCGGTGTGTCGGTGGTCGGCTGCCGCGGAGCCGGGGCGCGGGAGGATCAGGGTCCCCCGGGCACGAGCAGCCGCTGTCCCGGCAGGAGCCGGTGCGGCCCGTCCGTGAGCACGTGCCGGTTCAGCTCGTACCAGGCCGGCCACGCGCGGGCGACCTGCTTCTCGGAGGCCTCCGGACCCAGCTGGGCGGCGGCCAGGGACCAGAGGGTGTCCCCGCGCACCACGGTGACGGCCCCGTCCACCGTGCGCTCCGCCACCGGGGAGCCGGCCCGCGCCGGGCAGGGGGCCGGCTCCACCCGGGGCGCAGGGTCGGTTCCGGTGCCCGGACCGCGGTCGTTGCCGGAGCCGGGGCCCGGGGCGGGCTCCGGGGGCTCGGGCGGGGAGGCCGTCGCGTCCGGGACGGTGTCCTGCCCGGCCGGGCCGGGTGTCGACTCCTGCACGGACGTCCCGGTTTCCCAGAACGGGGAGGGCGTGTCGTCGGCCACCGCCCCGGGGGCCGCGAAGAGCTGCAGGCCCAGTGCCGCGGCCGCCGCGCGGCGCAGCAGGGCGGGGGAGCACCGGGCGCAGACCGCCGCCAGCCGCTCCCACCGGTGGCGGCCGGCCAGCACCGCGAGCAGCGCCAGCAGGGCGGAGAGGGTCCAGGCCAGCACCACGGCGCAGCCGATCGTGGCCGCCGCCACCCCGATGAGGACACCGGCGTCCGCGCCTCCGTCGAGGCGGCCGCCCGCATCGACCAGGACGGCGCCGCAGGCCCCGGTGGCCGCGCCCACGGCGGGGACGAGCAGCACCGGCCACATCGGTGCGGCCGGGATGCCCGCGAACTCCGCACTGACCCTCATGTCGCCCTCCGGTCCTCACTGTTGATGATGTTTGATCTTGTTTGTTGCTGTTTGACGTCGTACGGCATTGTTGGCGTCTCTCGGCGGTCGTGTCAAGAAATCCACGGCCGGCGGTGGACATGACGGTCCTTGACGGGTCCGGGGCCGGCGCCTACGTTGAGGCCCTGCGCGACCGGACGGCGGAAGGAGGCCCCGCAGTGCGCTGGGAGCAGCTCTTCGCGGACCTGGAGGCGCAGCTGGCCTCCGCGCACCAGCAGGGACTGGAGGAGGAGGCCGCCGAGCAGGCTCGGGCGGAGTACTCACGGGTGCGTCTGGCCGACCGGCTGCGGCTCCGGCAGGACGAGCCCGTCCGGGCCCTGCTGGCGGGCTCCGTGCCGGTCGAGGGCCGGGTGCGCACGGTGGGCGCCGGGTGGGTCGTGCTGGAGGAGCGGGGGACCGAGCACCTGGTGCCGCTGGCGGCCGTGCTGTGGTGGGAGGGCCTCGGCCGGGGGTGGGCCCCCGGCGACGGGCCGGTGCCCCTGCGACTCGGCCTGGGGCACGCGCTGCGTGCCCTGGCCCGGGCCAGGGCCGGCGTGCGCATCCGGCTCGCCGGGGGTGGACCCATGGGCGAGCTCGACGGAACGGTCGACCGGGTGGGCGCGGACTTCCTCGACCTGGCCCTGCACCCCGACGACGACTACCGCAGGCGGACGAGCGTGACCGCCCTGCGCGCCGTGCCGTTCCCTGCGCTGGTCTGCGTGTCCTCGCTCACCGCGGGATGATCGGTCCGGCCCCGCCGGTGCCGCTGGTCAGTCGAGGGCGCCCGAGCGGACCGCCTCGGCCGTGCGCTCGTACCCCCGGGCGATGTACTCCTCCAACTTGGCGGTCTCGACGCGCCACTGCCCGCGCCCGCCCACCTGAATGGCGGGCAGCTCCCCGCTGCGCACGAGAGACCTCGCCTGCGTCGCCGAGATGTTGAGGATCTCGGCGACGTCCGCCAAGGTCAGGAAGCGCTGCTGCGCCATCCTCCGCCTCCTTGCTCGTCGTTGCTCTCCCGTTCCAGTCTGCCACCGAACGGGCGGAGCGGCTCCTCGTCCACATCCCCCGGCAGCACCGTCCGGCCGGGCCCCGCCGGCGGCCGGACCGGGATTCCTGTCCCCAGTTGTGCACCGACCGGTTCCCGGGCACCGCGTCCGCGGGCAGAATGTGGGCGACGAGCGCGGTCCGCACGGCCGTGCCCAGCAGCGAGAGAGGCGGTCGCCGATGAGCGGCACGGACCGGGGCGCGGACGCCCCGTCGGCCCGGTTCCGGAGACCGACCTGGCGGGATCCGAGGCTGCTCACCGGGCTGCTGCTCGTACTGCTCTCCGTGGCCGGGGTCACCGCCGTGGTCACCGCCACGAACCGGACGGACCCCTATCTGGCGGCCGCCCGGGACATCGAGGTCGGACAGGACGTGACCGGTGACGACGTGGTGACCGTCGACGTCCGGCTGCAGGACGCGGCGGAGCTGTACGTCCCGGCGGACGCGGCCCCCGGTCCGGGCACGGTCGCGACGCAGCGCATCCCCGCGGGCCAGCTCCTCCCGGGGACCGCCCTGGGCACCGCGGACCGGCTGGACCGCAAGCCGGTCGCCGTCCCCGTGGACCACCCGCTGCCCCAGGACGCCGGGGCGGGCTCGCGCGTGGACGTGTGGGTGGCCGCGCAAAAGCCCTCGGGCCGCGGCCACGAACCGGCGCGCCTGCTGCTTCCCGCCGCCGAGATCGCGGGCGTGCAGGCGGAGCAGACCGCCCTCGGCGCGGGCCGAGGCACCGTCGTGCACGTCCTGGTCGAGGAGGAGCCGATGGAGGAGCTCGTGGACGCGCTCGGCAACGACGCCCGGGTCACCCTCGTGTGGAACCCCGCGGGCGGCCGGTGATGGTCCTTCCCGTCATGGCCCTCGGCGTGTCGACGTGGCCGCTGGTCGACGGCATCGAGCGGCTGCACGGACCCGTCACGGTGGTCCGCCGCTGCCTCGACCTCACGGAGCTGCTGGCCGCGGCGCGCGCCGGTCTGGGCCGGGCCGCCCTCGTCGCGGAGGGCGCCGAGGACCTCACGGCCAGTCTGCTGGAGCAGATCCGGCTGGGGGGCGCGGCGCTGCTGGTGCTGGAGGGCCACGACCACCACCGTCTCGCCGCCCTGGGCGCCGTGGTCGTCCCGGAACGGGCGGCCCCCGAGGACGCCGCGCGGCTGGTCGAGGAGGCCGTCGCCGCCGCGGGCGCACCGAGCGTGCTGGGCTACGCCGACGTCGTCACGGCATCCCGGGCCGACCCCACGCCCACCACGGGCCCGCCCGCGACCGGGGCGGAACCGGAGGCCGTGGACGGGCCCGGCGGTGCGGAGCCGCCCGGCCCGCGGCGCGCCGGGCGGATCGTGGCGGTCTGGGGGCCGACAGGGGCGCCGGGCCGGACCACGGTGGCCGTCAACCTCGCCGCCGAGCTCGCGCTCCTGGGGCAGGACACGGCTCTCGTCGACGCGGACACCTACGGGCCGTCGGTGGCCGCGGCCCTCGGGATGCTCGACGAGGCGGCGGGCCTGGCGCAGGCGTGCCGCCTCGCGGACCAGGGGCGGCTGGACGGCGCGGCCCTGCGGCGAACGGCCGCCGACGTGGCCGTCGCCGGACGCACCGTCCGCGTGCTCACCGGGCTGACCCGTCAGGACCGCTGGCCGGAGCTGCGCTCGAGCGCCGTGGCGGCGGTGCTCGAGCGCTCGGCGCAGGAGTTCGGGGCCACGGTGGTGGACTGCGGCTTCGCGCTGGAGTCCGACGAGGAGCTCACCGTGGACACCATGGCCCCCCGCCGGCACGCGGCGGCCCTCACGGTGCTGGAGCGCGCCGACGTCGTGGTGGCGGTGGGCGCCGCGGACACCATCGGCGTCCCGCGACTGGTCAAGGGCCTGCCGGACGTCGCCGCCGCCGCGCCCGGCGCCCGGCTCGTCGTCGCCGTGAACAAGCTGCGCCGCTCGGCGGCGGGACGCTCCCCGGAGCTGGGGATCCGGGAGGCCTGGGCACGGTTCGGCTCCGGCCCGGCGGTCGAGCTGTTCGTGCCCTGGGACCCGGAGACCTGTGACGAGGCGCTCCTGGCGGGAGCCGTCCTGGCCGAGACCGCGGCGGGGTCCCCGGTGCGGGCCGCGCTCCGGGGGCTGGCCGCCGGGGTGCTCGCCGATCCCGAGGAGCCCGCCGAGGACGGGGAGCCGCTCGTGCGCGGTACTAGGCTGGGCGGCAGGATCGGGGCCTGGCTGCGGCGCTGATCGCGGGGCGCCGCCCGGCCCCCGCCACCTGCGACCACCGGAGGCGACGTGGCGTTCACGGAACCGCTCAGGGACACCAAGGACTTCGGGCCCGGGGACTACGAGTGGCTCCACCTGCTCGTGGGGGACTGGCAGCTGATCTCCGACCTCGCCTTCGGAGACCTGATCCTCAGCTTCCCCGCGGACTACATCCCGGCCGCGGGCAGCGGCAACGGCCGCGGCATGCCGGCACCCGCCAGCCCGTTCCGGGTGCTCGCCCACGTGCGGCCCGCGACAGGACCCACCGTCTTCCACAAGGACATGGTCGGCGAGCTGCTGCCCGACGAGCTGACCGGGGCCCTGCGGGCCGCCTGGGTCGGCCGGCGGATCGAGCGGGTGCGCCCGGCCGGGGACGGCCCCGGCTCCTCCGGCCCGGTCAAGGTGGTGCCGCTCGTGCGCAAGGGACGGACGCTCGCCCTGCTCACGCTGCACGCCGGCCGGGCGCCCGGGCAGGTGGTCTCCCGGCAGGAGATCGTCTACCGCGAGACCGCCGACGTGCTGCTGCGGATGGCCAACGAGGGCCTGTGGCCGGACTTCTCCGCGCCGACGGGGTCGCGCCGCGGCGCCCCGCGCGTCGGGGACGGCGCGATCCGGCTCGACGCCGAGGACCGTGTGACCTACGTCTCCCCCAACGCGGAGTCGGCGCTGCGCCGGCTGGGGATCGACGGCGACCTGCTCGGGGAGCGGCTCATGGACCTGGTGCCGCCCGTGCTGGTCCCCGGCGGGGACGCGGACGAGACCCTCGCCCCCGTGCTCAGCGGGCGGACGGCGTGGCGCACCGAGGTGGAGGGCCCGCGCGTGAGCGTCAACTTCCGCTCCGTCCCGCTGCGGGACCGCTCCGGCCGGCTGGGCGCCGTGCTGCTCTGCCGGGACGTCACCGAGCTGCGCCGCCGGGACCTGGAGCTCGTCTCGAAGGACGCGACGGTGCGGGAGATCCACCACCGCGTGAAGAACAACCTGCAGACCGTCTCCGCGCTGCTGCGCCTGCAGGCCCGGCGGATGACGACGGACGAGGCGCGGCACGGGCTGGAGCAGGCCATGCGCCGGGTCGCGACCATCGCGATGGTGCACGAGACGCTCTCCCAGGGCTTCACACAGAACGTGGACTTCGACGAGCTCATCGCCCGGCAGTTCCGGCTGGCGGCGGAGGTGGCCGCGCCCGAGCAGACCGTGCACACCCGGATGATCGGCGAGTTCGGCGAGCTGCCGACCCGCCTGGCGACCCCGCTGGCGCTCGTGATCAACGAGCTCGTCACCAACGCCGTCGAGCACGGGCTGGCCGGGCGGACCGGCACGGTGACGCTGGAGGCGTCCCGGGTGCGGGACGAGGACGACGGCGGCCCGCTGCTGGAGGTCGTGGTCAGCGACGACGGCACGGGGATGGGGGACGTCGTCATCGAGGAGTCCGGGGTGGGGGCGTTCCGCCGGGCGGGCGGGGGCGAGGGGCTCGGGATGCAGATCGTGCGCACCCTCGTGGCGGGCGAGCTCGGGGGCTGGATCCGCTGGGAGCCCCGGCAGGGCGGGGGCACCGACGTGACGGTGTGCGCCCGCCTCGACGACTAGCGCCGCCGCGCTCCGGAGAGCGGCGAGGACCGGGACCCCGTGGGGTTCCCGGTCCTCGGTGCGTGCGGGGCGCTCAGGAGGCGCGGCGGGCGCGGGCGGCCCGGCGCTTCAGGGCGCGGCGCTCGTCCTCGCTCATCCCGCCCCAGACGCCGGCGTCCTGGCCGGACTCGAGGGCCCACTGCAGACAGGTGTCCATCACCGGGCAGCTTCGGCACACGGCCTTGGCCTCCTCGATCTGGAGGAGAGCAGGTCCGGTGTTGCCCACGGGGAAGAACAGCTCGGGATCCTTCTCCAGGCATGCTGCGCGGCTACGCCAATCCATGGTCAGCGATCGCTCCTTTCAAGGGTGGGTCCCGTCAGCGCAGGGCAGAGCGATCCTGCGGCGGCCGCGTCCGGGACAAGAGAAAAGGCCCATTCGCACGGGCCTTGTGAAGAACTGACGTCCACCTTCCCACGCCGGAGGGGAGCGGACAAGGGCTTTGGGGGGCGCGTCACCCCCGGCCCGGTGAGGCGTTGCTCACAGCGTGCCGGGGGCGTGCGGTGCCGCGGCCCGCGCGGCCGGCGCGCACCGGCCGCCGGCGGACTAGGGTGTCGGAGAGCGCCGGGGCCCGCGCCCGGCCGGAAGGAGAGCCCCATGACCACCCCCTCCCGGGACGTCCGGCCGCCCGCGGTGGCGGTCCTGACCGGCGTGGTGCTGCTCGAGGCGCTGGTCCTCGCGGGGGCGGCGCTGCGGCTGGTCTGGTCGCTGCTCTTCGAGGACCCCCTGACGCTGGGCGGGACGATCTTCCTCGTGGCGGTGTTCGGGGGCGGCGCCCTGTGGCTGTTGCGGGTGGGCCGGGGCCTGTGGCGCGGCTTCCGGTGGCCCCGCGCGGCCGCGCTCGTGGTCCAGGTCTTCCTCCTGGTGCTCGCCTACCCCCTGCTCCGGTCGGGTCAGTGGGCGCCCGGGCTGGCGACGGCCGTGCCGGCCGTCGTCGTGCTCGTCCTGCTCTTCCGCCCCGGCGTGCTGGCGTGGACGAGCCGCACCGTGCGGTAGCGGGCCCGGGGCGCGCCCGCCCGGGGCGCCGGTGCCGGGCCAGTACAGTGGTACCGCCCGTGCCCGGCGACGTCGTGCCCGGCCCCCGTGCGTTCCGTCCCCTCCCGTCGAGCAGCTCCGAACAGGTGGTCCCGTGACTCCCCGCCGCATCGTCATCGTCAGCCGCATCTTCGCCCCCGAGCCGGCCGCCGCGTCCTTCCGGCTGCGGGCCCTGGCCCGTGGCCTGACCGAGGCGGGGGCGCAGGTCACGGTCCTCACCACGCGTCCGCCGGCCGGGGCAGAGATCGAGCCGGAGCCCTACCCCGTGCGCCGGTGGCCGGTCCTGCGCGACCGCTACGACTACGTGCGCGGTATCGTCCAGTACCTCAGCTTCGACGTGCCCGTCCTCTTCCGGCTGCTGGCCACCCGCGCCGACCTCGTGGTCAGCGAGCCGCCCCCCACCACGGGGATGGCCGTGCTCGTGTCCTCGTTCCTGCGGGGCCGGCCCTACGTCTGGTACGCCCCGGACATCTGGACGACGGCCGCCGAGAAGATGGACGTCTCCGCGCCGGTGAAGCGGGCCATGCGCGTCATGGAGACCCAGGCCGCCCGGCGCGCCGCGGGGGTGCTCACCGTGTCCGAGGCGATGGGCCGCGAGCTGCAGGCCGTCACCGGGGTGGCGTGGGAGAAGGTTTTCGTGGCGGAGAACGGCATCGACACCGACGTCTTCCGCCCCGACGGCCCCGTGGCCGCTCCCGGCCACCCCTACTTCGTCTACGCCGGGTCGATGTCCGAGTGGCAGGGCGCCGACGTCTTCGTCCGTGCCATGCCCCGCGTCCTCGAGGCCCACCCCGGCGCCCGACTGCGGTTCTTCGGCCGCGGCTCCGACATCGACCGGGTCCAGGAGCTCGCCGAGCGGCTCGCCCCGGGCAGCGTGCTCTTCGAGGGGCTGCGCCCCGCCGCCGAGACCGCCGAGTGGACCCGGGGCGCCGTCGCCGCCCTGGGCGCGGTGCTCCCGGGCATCGGCTACGACTTCACCAAGCCCACCAAGATCTACGCCGCGGCGGCGTGCGGGACGCCGGTCGTCTACGCAGGGGCGGGGGTCGCGGCGCAGCTCGTGCAGGACCACGACCTCGGTGCCGCCGTCGACCACGACGCCGACGCCGTCGCCGGGGCCATGATCGCCGCCCTCGACCGCCGCCTCGACCCGGCGCTGGCCGAGGAGAACGACCGGGAGCGCCGACGGCGGGCCGCGTGGGCGGCCGAGAACGCCTCCCTGGCCGCCTCCGGTCGCCTCGCCGCCGGATGGCTGCTCCAGGGCTTCCCCGACTGATCAGGTACTTTGGTACGCAGCGCACGCCCGGCGCGCCCGTGCCGCCCCCTCACCGGCCGGACGCCGGCCGGGCCCACCCGGACACCAACCCCAGGAGTTAGCCCGTGAACGCAGATCTCGTCGTCGTAGGGTCAGGCCTGTTCGGCCTGACCGTGGCCGAGAGGGCCGCCAACGAGCTGGGCCTCGACGTGGCCATCATCGACCGGCGCCCCCACATCGGGGGCAACGCCTACACGGAGAACGAGCCCCAGACCGGGATCGAGGTGCACCGCTACGGGGCCCACCTGTTCCACACCTCCAACGAGCGGGTCTGGGACTACGTGAACCGGTTCACCGACTTCACGGACTATGTGCACCGGGTCTACACGCGGCACCACGACGAGGTCTTCCCCATGCCGATCAACCTCGGCACGATCAACCAGTTCTTCCGCGCGGCGTACTCGCCGGCGGAGGCGCGGGCGCTGATCCAGGAGCAGGCCGGGGAGCTCGCGGGGACGGACCCGCAGAACCTCAACGACAAGGGCATCCAGCTCATCGGCCGGCCGCTCTACGAGGCGTTCATCAAGCACTACACGGGCAAGCAGTGGCAGACGGACCCCACGGACCTGCCCGCCTCGATCATCAACCGGCTCCCCGTCCGCTACACCTACGACAACCGGTACTTTAACGACAAGTACGAGGGCCTGCCGGTGGACGGCTACACCGCGTGGCTCGAGCGCATGGCCGACCACCCCAGGATCGACGTCCGGCTCGACACCGACTTCTTCGACGACGGCCACGACTACTCCCGCTCGGCCGTCTCCGGGCAGGTCCCGGTCGTGTACACCGGCCCCGTGGACCGGTACTTCGACTACGCGGAGGGCGACCTCTCCTGGCGCACCATCGACCTGGAGCAGGAGGTCCTGCCGATCGAGGACTTCCAGGGCGCCCCGGTGATCAACTACCCGGACCCGGACGTCCCCTTCACCCGGATCCTCGAGTTCCGCCACTTCTATCCGCAGCGCGACTACACCACGGACGCCACCGTGATCATGCGCGAGTTCTCCCGGTTCGCGGACAAGGGCGACGAGCCGTACTACCCGGTCAACACCTCGGTGGACCGCGAGAAGCTGCTGAAGTACCGCGACCTCGCCCGCGGCGAGGACAACGTCCTCTTCGGCGGCCGCCTCGGCACCTACAAGTACCTGGACATGCACATGGCCATCGGGGCCGCGCTGTCCATGGTCGACAACAAGCTCAAGCCCCACTTCACCGGCGGGGCCACCATCGAGAGCGGGGGAGTGGACGCGTGACCGCGACGACCCAGGACACCGACCGGACCGGCACCGGGAGCACCGCCTACCGGGTGCTGCAGGAGCTCGTCTTCCCGGCCAAGGACCGCTTCCCCACCCAGCCGCTCTACCTGGACTCCCGGGCGGACACCGGCACCGCCGCCCAGCAGGAGGACGCCAAGGAGCAGCGGCCCCAGATCGTGGTCAACGTGGCCTCCGACGCCGGGGCCGCCAGCGGCGTGGCGATCCTCGGGCGCACGTCCGTGCGCGTGCCGGCCCGCAGCACCGTGTCCTTCGCCACCTACTTCAACGCGTTCCCGGCCAGCTACTGGCGGCACAACACCCATCTGCGCGAGGTCGTGCTGCGGGTGCGGACCACGGGCCTCGGCTCCGTGAACGTGCACAGCTCGAACGCGCGCGGAGAGTCCGTGCCCGTGTCGGTGCACGAGGTCTCCGGCGCCGACCGGCTGACCGAGGTCGTGCTGCCGCTGACGGCCTTCGCCGACGGCGGGTGGTACTGGTTCGACGCCACCGCAGGGGACCAGGAGCTCGAAGTGCTCGGCGCCCAGTGGCTGGGCGACGGCACGGGCACCGCGGAGGGGACCGTGACCCTCCAGATCACGACCATGAACAAGCCCTCCTACTGCCTGACCAACGCCCGGCTCCTCGACGAGCGGCGCGAACAGCTGCCGCAGGTCGCGCAGGTGGTCATCGTGGACCAGGGCAACCAGAAGGTCGTCGACGAGCCCGGCTTCGACGAGGTCCAGGCGCGCTTCGGCGACCGCCTGCGCGTCATCGACCAGGACAACCTGGGCGGGGCCGGCGGCTTCGCCCGCGGCATGTACGAGGCCGTCCGCGCCGACAGCACCTACGTGCTGCTCATGGACGACGACGTCGAGATCGAGCCGGAGGCCGTGCGCCGGATCAGCGTGTTCGCCGACTTCTGCAAGCGGCCCACCCTGGTCGGAGGGCACATGATCGACCTGCTCAACCCGACGAAGATCCACAACTTCGGCGAAGCCATGGACCCGTACAGCTTCCAGTACGGCCCCGCCGGCGAGGGCGTGGAGATCGGCCACGACTTCCGGCGCAGCAACCTGCGCAGCACGGCGTGGATGCACCGCCGCATCGAGGTCGACTACAACGCGTGGTGGATGTGCCTGATCCCCACGCAGGTGGTCCGCGAGATCGGCCTCGCCCTGCCCGTGTTCATCAAGTGGGACGACGTCGAGTACGGCATCCGCGCCAAGGCCGCCGGCTACCGCACCGTGTCCCTGCCGGGCGTGGCCGTGTGGCACCTGGCCTGGGCGGACAAGGACGACACCATCAGCTGGCAGGCGTACTTCCACAAGCGCAACCAGCTCGTGGCCGCCCTGCTGCACTCCCCGTTCGACCGCGGCGGCGAGGTGCTCGGGCGCAACGGGATCAAGGACCTGCGGCATCTGCTGTCCATGCAGTACTTCGCGGAGGAGGCCCGGGTCCTCGCCCTGCGGGACGTCCTGGCCGGCCCCGAGGCCCTGCACGAGCTGCTGCCCCAGCGGATCCGCGACGTGCGCCGGATGATGACCCAGCACACCGACGCCGTCTACCAGCCGGACCTGGACGCGTACCCCGCGGTCGCCTCGGCCAAGCCGCTCCGGACGCGGCGGCTCTCCGCCCCGCACGGGCTGAAGGTGCTCACCTCCGCGACCACCGCGGTGGTGCGCCACCTCGCCGTGCGCCCGCAGGAGCAGGCCGAGGAGCACCCGCAGGTACACCTGCCCTACCAGGACGCCCGGTGGTGGCGGCTCGCCCGCTACGACAGCGCGCTGGTCTCCGCCTCGGACGGCACCGGCTACACCTGGTACAAGCGCTCCCCGAAGGAGGCCCGCGCCCTGATGGCGGAGTCCCTGAGGCTGCACGCCCAGCTGGCCCTGCGCTGGCCCGAGCTCTCCCGCCGCTACCGCGCCGCGCTGCCCCAGGTCACCTCCATGGAGGCCTGGGAGGCGACCTTCCGCGAGCACTCGGAGATCGGCGCCTGATGCCGGCGGCCACGGTCGTCCGGAGCCCGTCCCCGGGGACGGGGCTGCCGGCGGTGTTCCGGCAGCGGTACCTGCTGAAGCTGCTGGTCGACAAGGAGCTGCAGATCCGCTACCGGGGCACGGTCCTCGGGCTGCTGTGGTCCTACGTCAAGCCGGGGATCCAGTTCGTGGTCTTCTACGTGGCCCTGGGCATCTTCCTGGGCCTCGAGCGGGGGATGGAGAACTATGCCGTGTACCTGTTCTCCGGGATCATCCTGATCAACTTCTTCTCGGAGTCCTTCGGCAACGCGGCGCGCTCGATCGTGGCCAACGCGAGCCTGATCAAGAAGATCTACCTGCCCCGGCAGATGTTCCCGGTGGCGTCCGTGTGGGTCGCCGGCGTGCACCTCATGCCGCAGCTGGTGGTGATGCTCGTGGCCGCCCTGATCGTGGGCTGGTCGCCCACGTGGATCTCCCTGCTGGCCGTGCCGGCGGCGCTGCTGATCGTAGGTCTGCTGGGGGCCGGGCTGGGCATGCTCTTCGGCGCGGCGAACGTGTTCTTCCGCGACGCCGAGAACTTCGTGGACCTCATCGTCATGGTCAGCACCTGGTCCGCCCCGGTGCTCTACGCGTGGACGATGGTCCGCGACGTGCTGGGCCCGGTGTGGTTCGCCGGGTTCATGCTCAACCCCCTGACCGTGGCCGTGGAGCTCTCCCACGCGGCGTTCTGGCTGCCGACCACCACCCCCGGCGCGCACGAGGTGCCGCCCCACCTGTTCTCCCTCTGGACGCCGGTGGCGCTGGCCGTGGTCACGGTCGTCATGGTCCTCGGCGACCTGGTGTTCCGTCGCCTCGAGGGCCGATTCGCGCAGGAGCTGTGACGATGAGCACCGACCGCACCACCCCGCCGGCCGAGCCCGCCGTGGTGGCCGAGCACCTGGCCAAGGAGTTCGCGCTCCGCCACGCCCGCTCCCTCAAGGAGACGGTGATGTGGCTCGCGCGGGGGCGGCGCCAGGACATCTCCAACCGCTTCCGCGCCCTCGAGGACCTGAGCCTGAGCATCCGGCCGGGGGAGAGCGTGGCGCTCGTGGGGCTCAACGGCTCCGGCAAGTCCACCTTCCTCAAGCTGGTCTCCGGCGTGATGAGCCCCGACGGCGGCTCACTGACGGTCAACGGGCGCGTGGCCGGGCTGATCGAGGTCGGCGCGGGCTTCCACCCCGACCTCACCGGCCGCGACAACGTCTATCTCAACGGCGCGATCCTCGGCATGTCCAAGGAGGACATCGACCGGAAGTTCGACCGGATCGTGGCGTTCTCCGAGATCGAGCAGTTCATCGACACCGAGGTCAAGTTCTACTCGTCCGGCATGTACCTGCGCCTGGCCTTCGCCGTGGCGGTGTTCACCGACCCGGACATCTTCATCATCGACGAGATCCTCTCGGTGGGCGACGAGCCCTTCCAGCGCAAGAGCCTGGGCCGGGTCAAAGAGCTCTCGGAGGAGGGCAAGACGCTGCTGGTCGTCAGCCACGACTTCGACGTGGTCCGCAAGGTGTGCGAGCGCGGGGTGTGGATCGAGCACGGCCGGGTCCGCAGCGACGGACCCATCGACGAGGTCATCGAGCAGTTCCGCGCCGCGGAGAACGCCGGCTGACCCCCCGCGACGACGGGCCGCCCGGCTCCTGCTGGAGCGG
>NZ_JBHVDI010000099.1:0-13577 GCF_042802875.1 Kocuria sp. NPDC057446
GGGCCGCCCCGCGGGCCGGCCCTCCCCCGGCGCCGGCGCCCCGTCCTGCTCGGTCCCGTCCGCGTCCTTGCCGGGGCGGCGGTCCCGGCGGCGCTCCAGGCGCTCGGCGCGCTCCTGCTCGTCGCGCCGGGCGGCCTCCCGCAGCGTGGCCTCGTAGGCGGCGACCTCGACGAGGTCCGCCTCGGTGGCCGGACCGGTGACCACGGGCCGGCGGGCCGTGTGGGAGATCGAGAGGATGATCGCCGCGATGATCCAGTTCGACAGCAGCGAGGAGCCGCCGGCGGACATGAACGGGGTGGTCAGCCCGGTCAGCGGGATCAGCCGGGTGACCCCGCCCACCACCACGAACAGCTGCAGGATGATGACCGCGGACAGCCCCGCCGCCAGCAGCTTGCCGAAGGAGTCCCGGGTGCCCAGCGCGGCCCGGAAGCCCCGGGTGACGAAGAGGAAGAACAGCACGAGCACGGCGCTCAGCCCGATCAGCCCGAGCTCCTCGCCGAACGCGGTCATGATCATGTCCGAGTTCGCGTAGGAGACGAGGTCCGGCCGGCCCTGCCCCAGCCCCTGCCCGAAGAGCCCGCCCGAGGAGAGCCCGAACAGGCCCTGGACGATCTGCCCCGAACCGCCCGGGGCCCGGTTGTACACCTCCGGGTCGAACGCGTTGAGCCAGGAGTCCAGCCGGGCGGCGACGTGGCCGAAGGTCCGGCTCGCGAAGAAGCCTCCGACGGCCACGAGCAGCAGCCCGATCACGATCCAGCTCAGCCGGCTCGTGGCGAGGTAGATCATGGCCACGAACAGGCCGAAGAACAGGATCGCGGAGCCGAGGTCCCGCTGGAAGACCAGCACGCCGATCGCGATGATCCACGCGGCGAACATGGGGGCCATGTCCCGGAACCGCGGCAGGCGCACCGGGCCGATCTTCTTGCCGGCCAGCAGGATGAGGTCCCGGTTGGTCGAGAGGTAGCCCGCGAAGAACACGGCCAGGGTGATCTTGGCGACCTCGCCGGGCTGGAAGGTGCGCCCGCCCACCGAGATCCAGATCCGGGCGCCGTTGAGCTCCAGGCCGAGGCCGGGCAGGAGGGGCAGGAGCAGCAGCAGACCGCTGAGCACCAGGCTGATGTAGGTGATCCGGCGCAGCACCCGATGGTCCTTGAGGAACCAGAGCACCAGGCCGGCGGCGGTCATGGCGAAGGCGGTCCAGACGACCTGCGAGCCCGCGGCCGTCTGGTCCGTGGTGAGGTCGATCCGGTGGATCATGGCGATGCCCAGGCCGTTGAGGGCCACCACGATCGGCAGGACGTAGGGGTCCGCGTACTTGGCCCGCAGCCGCAGCACCACGTGCAGGACCAGCGCGCCGACGCCCAGGACCAGCCCGGAGACGAGCAGGTGCGGGTCCCCGGAGCCCAGCTGGTCGGGGTCCACCAGGATGTTCGCGCCGACGCCGATGCCCACGGCGAGGACGAGCAGGAGCAGCTCCGTGAGCCGCCGCGGCTTCTGGCGGGGCTCCGTCTGCTCCTGCGGGGGGAGGGTGTCGGCGGGGGCGCTCATCGGTCACCCCCGGGCGAGGCGGTGGGAGCGGCGGGGGAGGCGGTGGCCCGCTGGACGGTGCCGGTCGGGCGCGGCTCGGGAGCCGTCTCCTCGGGCAGGGACTCGCGCAGCTCGCGGACGATCCGCTCCGCCTCCTCGAGGCTGCCCGCGGGGATGGCGTTGCGCACCCGGTCCTGCGCGAAGCCCGGGAGGTCGTCGACCCGCAGGTCCGTGGCGCGCTCCAGGTCGCTGAGGCTCACGGGTCCCAGCGACTGGGACACGCCGTTGTAGATCGCGACGTTGCCCTGCTGCTCGCCGACGTAGTACTGGGAGCTGATCCAGTTGCTCGTCAGCCATCCCCCGGCGACCAGCAGCAGCCCGGCCGTCACCAGCGCGAGCGCGGCCACGGCGCGCCGGTGGCGGCGCCGGCGCGGGGACGGGGCGGTGGCGTCGGCCCGGTGCAGCGCCGACTCGACGTCCCGCGGGTCGGCCAGGGTGTCGGGGGCGGAGGTCTGCAGGAGGGTCGCCCGGCGTTCGAGGACGCTGTCGCTCACGGTGGGGATGCGGCCGGTCTGGGTGGCGTTGGCGGCGGCGCCCACCAGCAGGTGGGGGCGGGCGGCGAGGTCGCGGCGCAGCGCGGCGGCCGAGGACTCGGCGGCGCCCCGGGCCCCGGCGTCCCCGGTGATCTCGTCCGAGGTGCGGGCGGACTCCGGGTCGGGGACCGCGCCCTGCGCCTCGCGGGTCTGCGGCACGGGGGCGGTGTCGTCGGTCTCGAAGACCTGCACGACCACCACGGTCACGTTGTCGGGGGCCCCACGGTCCAGGGTCAGCTCCACGAGCGTGTCCACGATCTGGTTCAGGTCGTCGGTGGAGCCGAGCACGGACTCGATGGTCTCCGGGCGGACCACGGCGTTGAGCCCGTCGGAGCACAGCAGCCAGCGCTCGCCGGTCTGCGGGCGGAAGGTCTCCACGTCGATCTCGGGCGAGGCGTCGACGTCCCCGAGCACGCGCATCAGGACGTTCTTGTGCGGATGGGACTCGGCCTCGTCCGGGCGCAGCCGTCCCTCGTCGATGAGCCGCTGGACGAACGTGTGGTCCCGGGTGATCTGGCGGAACTCGCCGTCGCGCAGCCGGTAGGCGCGGGAGTCCCCGATGTGGGCCACGACGAGCTCGTCCTGGTCGGCCAGCAGGGCCGTGACGGTGGTGCCCATGCCGCCCAGGCGGGCGTTGCCCAGGACCAGCCGGGCGAGGTTCTGGTTGGCGTTCTGGATCTCGTCCGTGAGCACGGTGGCGCCGTCGCCGTGGTGGTCGGGCCGGTCCAGTCCGGTGAGGTCCATGACCGCGGAGGCCGACGCGACGTCCCCGCCCACGTGCCCGCCCATGCCGTCGGCCACGACGGCGAGGTGGCGGCCCGCGTAGGCGGAGTCGTCGTTCTTCGAACGGACCCTGCCCACGTCGGACCGCGCGGCGTAGCGGAAGGCGATCGCCATGCGTCAGGACCTCAGTTCCAGGACGGTCTTGCCCACCCGGAACGGGGTCCCGGGCTCGAGCGGCACGGCCCGGGAGAGGCGCTGCTGGCCGACGAAGGTGCCGTTGGTGGAGCCGAGGTCCTCGAGGAACCAGCGGGAGCCCTGCGGGAACAGCCGGGCGTGGCGCCCCGAGGCGTAGTCGTCGCCGAGGGGCACGGTGGCCTCGGGGGAGCGGCCCAGCAGCACCGGGGCGTTGCCGAGGGGATAGCTGCGGCCCCGGAGGGGGCCGTCCAGGACCACGAGGGTCCGGGGGCGGGAGCGCTGGCCGGTGGTGGGCCCCGCGGCGGGCGGCACCGGCTCCTCCACGGGGTCCCGGCGCTGGGCGCGGGACCGGGTGAGCACCGCCGGGAGCTTCCCGCCGACCGCCAGGTCACGCCCCTGGCTGGCGACGATGCTGAAGATGAAGATCCAGAGCAGGGCCAGGAACCCGAAGCGGAGCAGGGTGACGGTGAGTTCGGACATTCAGCGGTTCCCCTTCGGGGTCAGGAGGCGGAACGTGATCCGGGTCCGACCCATGGTGATCACGGACCCGTTGACCAGCTCGGCGCGGCCGATCACCCGCTCCCCGTCCACGTAGGAACCGTTGGTCGAGCCGAGGTCCACGGCCACGAAGTGCTCGCCCTGCCGCCGGATCTCCAGGTGCTTGCGGGAGACTCCCGTGTCCTCCACGGTGATGTCCGCCTCGGCGGAGCGGCCCAGCACGATCGAGTCCGCGTTGATGGAGAACCGGGCGCCCTCGACGTCGAGCACCGGGATCCAGTGCTGGACGGGCACGGCCCGCGTCGGCTCGTCCTCCTCCTGGCGGTGGCCGCGGGCGATCCGCTGCCCGCTCGGCGTGGCGGGGGTGTTGGGGGACTCCGCCGTGCGCTGCGCCGAGGAGTGCACGCGGAACTCCCCGGCCTCGACCTCCGGGTTGCGGGTGAAGGAGACCTTCACCGCGCCCTGGAGCGTGTAGGCCTGGCTGCGGGCGTGCTTGATGACGACGTCGCACAGCTCCTCCGCGAGCGGCGTCCCCCAGTCCTGGGCGCGCGGGAAGTCCTCGTCCGAGAACTGCACCACGAAGACGTTGGGTGCCATGGTGCGGCCGGCGGAGATCGTGAACGCCTCGTGGTCGAGCTCCCGCCGCAGGGCGCTGGCGATCTCGACCGCCTCCACGCGCTTGCGCGAACCGGTGGAGAAGGTGGCACGGACGGCCTTCTCGATGTTCTTCTCGAGGCTCTCGAGGAATCCCATGCCGCCTCCTTCCTGGCGTCGATCTCGGTGCGCATGCACCCGGTCCCGGGTCAGGCGTTCTCCAGGATAGTGGACGCGACGCCTGTGCGCCCGACGGGGGGTGCGCGCCCGGCGGGTCCGCAGCACGGCCGCCTCCTTGCCAGGGGCCTCCCGGGGGAGAAGAATCCCGGGTATGAAGCACACTGACCGACGGCCCCTGTCCCTGGCGGCGCTCGCCCTCTCCGCCCTGCTCCTCGCCGGTTGCGGCGGGGACGGAGGCGGGGACGACGGCGGAGCCGCGTCCCCGACCGGGACCGCCGCGCCCGCGCAGGACACCGCGAGCCCGGACGACACCGCCAGCCCGGACGACACCGCGAGCCCGGACGGGACCGCCACCCCGGGCGACACCGCGAGCCCGGACGACGACGGGACCGGCACGGCCTCGCCCTCGGCGAGCCCGGGCGAGGACGCCACCGGCGGGTCCGGCGGCGACGCGGCCGTCGTGGCCGCCGCGATCACCGCGGCGGAGGACGCGGTGGGCGGCGACGCCCGGGCCTTCGAGCTCGGGCGGGAGGACAGCCCGGCCAGCTGGGAGATCACCGTCGCGGCCGACGACCGCGAGCACGAGATCTACGTCTCGCAGGACGGCGAGGACGTCATCAGCCAGGAGGAGGAGGGCGACCTCGACAGCGACGACCGCGAGAAGCTCGCCCAGGTCCAGGTGCCCCTCGAGGAGGCGCTGGCCACGGCGCTGGGGACGGTCAACGGCAGGATCGACGAGGCGCAGCTCGAGACGGAGGACGGCACCACCGTGTGGGAGATCGAGATCGACGAGCCGGACGGCAACTCGGTGGACGTGTTCGTCGACGTCGCGGACGGCTCCGTGCTGAGGATCGACCGCTGACCCGGTGGCCGCGGACCCCGGCCGCACGGAGCGCCGCCAGCTGCAGCTGACGTTCCTCGGCCTGCTCATGGCCGTGCTGCTGGCCGCCCTCGACCAGACGATCGTGGCCACGGCCCTGCCCTCGATCGTCGGGGACCTCGACGGGCTCGACCGGATCTCCTGGGTGGTCACGGCCTACGTGCTCGCCGCCACCGTGGGGCTGCCGGTCTACGGGAAACTGGGCGACCTGTACGGGCGCAAGCGGATCTTCCTGGTGGCCGTCGTGGTCTTCCTGCTCGGCTCCGTGCTCTCCGGCGCCGCCCAGGACATGACCCAGCTCATCGTCTTCCGCGCCCTCCAGGGGCTGGGCGGCGGGGGCCTGCTGATCGGGGCGCAGGCGATCATCGCGGACCTCGTGCCGGCCCGCGAGCGCGGCCGCTACATGGGCGTGATCGGGGCGGCCTTCGGCCTCGCCTCGGTGAGCGGACCGCTGGTCGGCGGGTTCCTCACCGACCTCGTGAGCTGGCGGTGGGTGTTCTACATCAACCTGCCCCTGGGGCTCGTGACGCTCCTGTTCATCCCCCGCTTCCTGCACCTGCCGCACGCGCCCCGGGGGCGCGTGCGGCTGGACGTGCTGGGGACGGCGCTGCTGGCGCTGGGGAGCGTGGCCTTCGTGCTCCTCACCACGTGGGCCGGCACGGCGCACGCGTGGTCGAGCCCGCGGATCGTGGGCCTCGGCGGGGCGGTGCTGCTGCTCGGCGTCCTGTTCGTGCTGGTGGAGCGCCGTGCCCCCGAGCCCATCATCCCGCTGCACCTGTTCCGGGTGCGCAACTTCGTGGTGCCCACCGCGGCGGCCGTCGGCATGGGCGTGATCATGTTCGCCACGATCACCTACCTGCCCACCTACCTGCAGATGGTCGACGGTGCCTCGGCCACCGGGGCCGGTCTGATGATGATCCCCGTGACGGCCGGGATGCTCGTGGGGACCATCGGCACCGGCCGCCGCATCGCGCGGACGGGGCGCTACCGGCACTGGCCGGTGCTGGGCTCCGCCGTGATGGCCGCCGGGCTCGTGCTGCTCTCGCTGCTCGACGAGACCACCCCCTACGCCCTGACCGCCGCGGGGATGGCCGTCACCGGTCTCGGCATCGGCTGCCTCATGCAGAACCTCATCCTGATCGTGCAGAACGCGGTGCCGCCGGGGGAGGTCGGCGCCGCGACGTCGTCGTCGAACTTCTTCCGCCAGACCGGGGCGTCGTTCGGGATCGCCGTGTTCGGCTCCGTCTTCGTCGCCCGGCTCGACGACGCGCTCGCGGACCGCGCCGTGCCCTCCCTCGACGTCAACGCCCTGAGCCCCCAGGTGCTCGCGGGCCTGCCCGCCCCGGCGCAGGAGGCGGTCGCGCAGGCCTTCGCCCAGTCGCTGCCGCCGATCTTCCTGTGGGGCCTGCCCGTGGCGGCGGCGTGCCTCGTGCTGTCCCTGCTCATCGAGGAGATCCCGCTCGGCACCACCGTGCCCGCCGCGCGGAGGGACGCGCATCGACCTCCCGCGGAGCCCGCCGCGGCGGGGCGCGGCGGTGCCGGTGACTAGGCTGGCTCCCGGAACCGCCACCGGATGCCCCAGGAGCAGCTCATGACCGATCCGCGCCCGTTCACCACCGCCGACCTCTACGACGAGCGCGGGGAGCAGCTGATGTCCTGCCCGCGCCAGTTCCTCGACCTGGGCGGATCGGCCGCGTTCACCGGCCCGGTGCGCACGGTCCGCTGCTTCCAGGACAACGGCCTCGTGAAGGCCGTGCTCAACTCCCCGGGGGAGGGCGCGGTCCTCGTCGTGGACGGGCACGGCTCCATGGGCACCGCGCTCATGGGGGACATGATCGCGGAGGCCGCGGTGCGCAACGGGTGGGCCGGGGTCATCATCAACGGGCCCGTGCGGGACCGGGTCGCCCTGGCCGGGCTGCCGCTCGGGGTCAAGGCCCTGGGCTCCAATCCGCGCAAGTCCGCCAAGGACGGCGTCGGGGAGCAGGACGTGCCCGTGGTGATCGAGGGCGTGACCTTCCGCCCGGGCCGGACCGTGTGGGCCGACGAGGACGGGATCCTCGTCGAGGGCTGACCGCCCGGCCTGCGCGGTGCCTCGTGCCCCGCTCAGCCGGCGCGGTGGGTGAGCCGGCCGCCGCGGTAGGTCGCGAGGACGCCGATGTGCTCCACCGACCCGCCCCGCCGGTGCACCTCGAGGGGGTTCTCCGCCAGCACCACCAGGTCCGCGAGCTTGCCCGGGGCCAGCGAGCCGATCCGGTCGGACATCCCCAGGGCCTTCGCCGCCTCGGAGGTGTAGGCGGCGAGGGCCTCCAGCACGTCGAGCCGCTCCCCGGCGGGGCCGAACCGCCGCCCGTCGCCGTCGAGCCGGTCGGTCCAGGCCTGCACCGAGCGCAGCACGTCGCCGTCGGCGACCGGGCGGTCGGAGCTGCCCGCGATCCGCACCCCGGCCTCCAGGAAACTGCGGCCCCGGTAGGTCCAGTCCGTGCGCTCGGGGCCCAGGAGCCGGCGGAACTGGGCGGCCATCGGGCGCAGGAAGCCGATCTGCGGGGTCACCACGATCCCCGCGGCCGCGAGCCGCGGCAGCTGGTCGGGGCGGGTGATGCTGGCGTGCTCGATCCGGTTGGGCAGCCGGTGCCGCCCGTGCTCGTCCTGGCACCGGGTGATCACGTCGATCGCGAAGTCGATGGCGCGGTCCCCGATCGCGTGGGCGGCCACCGACCAGCCCGCCCGGTAGGCCGCGTGGATCGCCTCCGCCATCTGCTCCGGGTTCTCCTGGAAGTAGCCCGTGGAGTGGCCGCCGCAGAAGGCCTCGGTCACCGCGGCCGTCTCCCCGAGCAGCGAGCCGTCCACGAAGACCTTGACCGGCCCGAGGTGCAGCTCGTCGTCGCCGAAGCCCGAGCGCAGCCCCAGGTCGAGCCCGCGCTCGGAGCCGTCCCCGAGCCCGTCGATCCCGTGCAGGACGTCCAGCACGGGCATCACCTGCGCCCGGGCGTGCAGGACCCCGGCGTCCCTGGCCTGCTGGTAGGCCTGCAGCTCGGACGGGTTGTGCCCGATCCACCCGGCGCCCACCCCGGCCTCGGCGAACGTGGTGATGCCCTCGGCGGCGTATCGGGCGGTGGCGCGCTCGAGCGCCGCCACGATCCTGTCCACCGGGTACGGGCGGAACAGCTCCTGCACCACGGCCTGCGCGGTCTCCTCGACCAGGCCCGTGGCCCGGCCGGAGCCGTCCCGCACCACCCGTCCGCCCACCGGGTCCGGGGTCCCCGGGGTGTGGATCCCCGCCCGGCGCAGCGCCTCGGAGTTCACCACCGCGGCGTGGCCGGAGGTGTGCCGGACGAACAGGGGCGTGCGGCCGGTGATCCGGTCGAGCACGCCGATGTCGGGCAGCGACCCGCCCACCGTGGCGGGGTAGAAGCCGGTGGCCATGAGCCACTCCTCGTCCGGTGGCTTCGCGGCCATGCCGCGCTCCAGCGCCGCGTACAGCTCGTCGAGGGACGTGCAGCCGGCGAGGTCCACCTCCGCGAGGCCGAGCCCGAACCAGGTGGTGTGGCAGTGCGCGTCCACGAACCCGGGCAGCACCGTGGCCCCGCCGAGGTCCACGGTCTCGGCGGCCGGCACGTCCGGGTCGTCGAGGACCACGATCCGGCCGCCGTGCACGCCGAGGCTCGAGGCCACCGGGCGGGCCGGCTCCATGGTCAGGACCGTGGCGTTGACGAGCAGGAGGTCGAGCTGCATGGGGATCCTTTCCGCGGGGCTGACCCCATCGTGGCACCCGGCCGAGGGGGAGTGCGCGGGGCGCAGGGTGGACGGGCGGGTCAGCCCAGGGCGGCGACGAGTTCCGTGGCCTGGCGGATCGCCCGCTTGGCGTCCAGCTCGGCCGCCACGTCCGCCCCGCCGATGAGGTGCACCGGGACGGCGCCCGTGCGGTGCCCGGCTCCTTGCAGCGCGTCGTACAGGGCCCGCAGCGGTTCCTGGCCCGTGCACAGCACCACGGTGTCCACGGGCAGCACCTGCTCGACCGGCTCCGTGCCGCCGGGCTCCGGCGCGGTGAGGTGCAGTCCGTCGTCGTCGATCCGCCGGTACGTCACGCCGCTGAGGGTGCGGACGCCGCCGGCCCGGAGCGAGGCCCGGTGGATCCAGCCGGTCGTGCGGCCCAGGCCGGCCCCGAGCTTGCCGGGGGAGCGCTGGAGCAGCGTCACCTCGCGCGCGGGGCGCCCGGGCCGGGGGGCGGTCAGTCCGCCCCGGGCGGTCAGCGTCGTGTCGACGCCCCACGCGCGGTAGAAGTCCGTCTCCGGGGAGTGCACGAGGAACCCGGCGACGTCGAAGCCGATGCCCCCGGCGCCGAGGACGGCGACCCGGCGCCCCACGGGCGCACCGTGCTGCAGGACGTCCCGGTAGCCGACGACCGACGGGTGGTCCACCCCCTCGACCGCGGGCACGCGCGGTTCCACGCCCGTGGCGAGCACGAGCCGGTCGAAGCCGCACAGGTGCTCGGGGGCGGCTGTCGTCCCGAGCCGCACGTCCACGCCCAGCTCCGCGAGCCGCACACCGTAGTAGCGCAGCGTCTCCGCGTACTCCTCCTTGCCGGGGATGCGCAGGGCCATCAGGAACTGCCCGCCGATCCGGTCCTCCGCCTCGAAGAGGGTCACGGTGTGCCCCGCCTCCGCGGCGCCGACGGCGAAGGCCAGCCCTGCCGGGCCCGCCCCCACCACGCCGATCCGCTCCGCCCGGCGGGTGGGGCCCAGGCGCAGCAGCGTCTCGTGCCCGGCCCGGGGGTTGACCAGGCAGGACGCCGTCCGGCCGGCGAAGGTGTGGTCCAGGCACGCCTGGTTGCACGCGATGCACGTGTTGATGGTGTCGGCCCGGCCGCGCGCGGCCTTGGCCACGAACTCCGGGTCCGCGAGCAGGGGCCGGGCCAGGGACACCATGTCGGCGTCGCCGTCGGCCAGGATCCGCTCCGCGGTCTCCGGGGTGCTGATCCGGTTGACCGCGATCAGCGGGATCCCGACCTCGCCCTTGAGCCGGCGCGTCACCCACGAGAAGCCGCCGCGGGGGACGACCGTGGCGATCGTGGGGATGCGGGCCTCGTGCCAGCCGATGCCGGTGTTGAGCAGGGTGGCCCCGGCGGCCTCCACCGCCCGGGCCAGCGCCACGACCTCCTCGAGCGTGGAGCCGCCCGGGACCAGGTCCAGCATGGAGAGCCGGTAGATCAGCACGAAGTCCGGGCCGGTGCGCTCGCGGACGCGGCGGACGACCTCCACGGGCAGGCGCATCCGGTTCTCCCAGGACCCGCCCCACCGGTCGGTGCGGTGGTTGGTCTCGGCGGCGACGAACTCGTTGATGAGGTAGCCCTCCGAGCCCATGATCTCCACGCCGTCGTAGCCGGCCTCGCGGGCGAGCGCGGCGGTGCGGGCGAAGTCCTCGACGGTCCCCTCGACCTCCTCCGCGGAGAGCTCGTGCGGCACCACGGGGCTGATGGGGGCGCGCAGCGGGCTCGGGGCCACGGCGTCGGGGTTCATGGCGTAGCGGCCGGCGTGCAGGATCTGCAGGGCGATCCGGCCGCCCTCGGCGTGCACGGCGTCCGTGACCGTGCGGTGCCGGGCCACCTCCTCCGGGGTGCGGAGCACGGCGGCGCCGGCGTGCGTCGCGCCCTCGGGGCTCGGCCCGATGCCGCCCGTGACGATGAGTCCCACCCCGCCGCGGACCCGTTCCGCGTAGAACTCCGCGAGGCGCTCGAACCCTCCCGGCAGCTCCTCGAGCCCGGTGTGCATCGATCCCATGAGGACCCGGTTGGGCAGGGTGGTGAAACCCAGGTCCAGGGGCGCGAGCAGGCGCGGATAGGGCACGGTCATGTGATACTCCTCGTCTCAGGTACTCGGGTCACCGTAGGCGAGGAGTGAGCCGCATCACAAGCGGGCGCGGGATCAGAGCGCGGCCAGCAGCTCCTTCCACGTCGAGCGCCACCGCGCCACGTCGTCGGCTGAGGCCAGCCCCGTGTGCGCGAGAGCCACCGTGACGCGGCCGCCGGCCTTGTCGCCGATGGTGGCGGAGACCCTGCTCCCGTCGGCGAGACGCACCCGCCAGTAGCGCCACTTCGCGGTGGCCGCGGTGCTGGGCGGCTGCCGGAACGGGACGCCGCCGACCTCGGTGCGGCCCGCCAGGAGGGACGACCACCGGGCGAGCGCCTCGTCCGGGGTGCCGGTCACCGTACGGCTCGCGCTCGCCCCGAAGCTGCCGTCCCCGGCCTGCCCCGGCCGGCGGGCCCCCGTGTGCTGCTCCCAGGCCACCGCGACGGACTGGCCCCACCACGCGGGGTTCTCGACGACGCCCTCGAGCTGCTCGGCCACGCGGCGGGCGACCTCGGCGTGGCTCATCGTCCGGGCGCCGAGCTCGTCGAGCCGGGCCGTCCAGGTCTCCCACGGGATGCCGGTGGCCCGCGCGATCCCGGCGGTGCTGGTGCTGCGGGTGCTCATGGGGCCCAGGGCGGCGGCGTCGCGCCGGATCAGTCCCCGGCCGTGGGGCCGGGGCCGCCCGCGCCCGGCCCGAAGTCCGGATCGGCGGGGTCGGCGGCGTCCCCCGCGCTCGGCACGCGCTGGCCGGCATTGGTCAGGCCCAGCGGGTCCGGGGCGGTCTCGAGGTCGCGCGCCGGGGTGTCGGGGACGCCGACGTCGTCGGCCAGGTGCGGGTCGTCGGGGAGCTGGTCGCCGGAGGCGGGGGTCGTGTCCATGAGCCCCAGCCAATCAGCGGCTCCCCGTCCTGGCAAGGGCCCGGGCGGGCGTTCGGTGGTGGGTGCGGCCACCGGCCGGGCGGCGGACGGGCACCGCCCGGGATATCGCGGACAGCGAATGGACAGGGTGCTGACAGTGGGTGGGGGCCGTGCCATAGTGGGGGCAGAGGCCCGCCCTGCGGGCCGTCCGCAGTTGCCGAGTCAGGCCGCCGCCCCGCGGCGGCCGGAAGCATGGAGACGAACACATGGCCACCCCGAACCAGCGCACCGCCCCCTACACCGTGCCCGGCCTCTCCACCGAGAACGGCCACGAGGTCGCCCAGACGCTCCAGCAGCGCCTGCACGCCCTCAACGACCTCCAGCTGACGCTCAAGCACGCCCACTGGAACGTGGTGGGCCCCAACTTCATCTCCGTCCACGAGATGCTCGACCCGCAGATCGAGCTCGTGCGCGGCTTCGTCGACGAGCTCGCCGAGCGCATGGCGACCATGGGCGTGGGCCCGTCGGGCCTGCCCGGTGACCTCGTCCGGGCCCGCACCTGGGACGACTACTCGGTCCACCGCGCCACCGGCGTGGAGCACCTCGCCGCCCTCGACATCGTCTACAACGGCGTGATCGAGGACCACCGCGACGCGGTCCGGAAGGTCGGGGAGCTCGACCCCGTCACCGAGGACATGCTCATCGGTCAGGTCAAGGAGCTCGAGCTCTTCCAGTGGTTCATGCGCGCCCACCTGGAGAACAGCGGCGGCGACCTCCAGCACGGCGGCGCCCGCACGGAGCAGGGCGCGGCGGAGTCCGCAGTCCAGTAGCCCGTCCCGCGACCGTGGCACCCCACGACCGCCCCGGCCCCGCCGACCCCCGTGGTCCGCGGGGCCGGGGCGTGTTCACGGCCATGACCTTCAACATCCGACGGCCCCTGGGAACGTACCGCCGGAGCGCACCGGACGCGTGGTTCACCCGGGCCCCCGCGGTGCAGGCGGTGCTCCGGACCCACCGGCCGGAGCTGGCCGCCCTCCAGGAGGTCCTCCCGGAGCAGCTGCACCACGTCCGGCAGGCCCTGGGGCCGGACCACGTCCTCCTGGGCGGGGGACGGGACGCCGACGGCGGCGGCGAGCGGTGCCTGCTGGCCGTGGACACCACCCGGTTCCGGGTCGAGCGCTGGCAGCAGCGGTGGCTGTCCGCGCGGCCGGAGGTCCCGGGGTCGAAGTGGCCGGGGGACCTCTTCCCCCGCACCCTGGTGCTGGCCGAGCTCACGGACCGGCGCACGGGAGTGGCCTGGTGGGTGGGTGCCACCCACCTCGACCCGTGGCCGGAGCGGGCCCGGCTGCGCCAGCTGGCCGCGCTGCAGCGCCTCCTCCTCGGCCGGGTCGGTCCCCTGCTCCTGCTCGGGGACATGAACGCGGCCGCGGGCCGGTCCCGCACCTGGGACGCCGCGATCGCCGGCGGGCTGCGGGACACCCTGCCCGCGGACGCCGCCGGGACCTTCCACCGCTACCGGGAGCCCGGGGCCAGGACGCCGCGCCTGGACTGGATCCTCTGCGGCGGCGGGGTCCGCGTGCTCGACTCCCGCGTGCTGGCCGAGCGACCGCTCGGCGTGTGGGCCTCGGACCACTTCCCGGTGCTGGCCGAGATCGAGCACGACGGCGGCCCCGCGGCCTGAGCG
>NZ_JBHVDI010000100.1:0-13522 GCF_042802875.1 Kocuria sp. NPDC057446
GCCGGGCCCTCCGAGCGGCGGCGGCCGGTCGTGGGACCGTCTCACCAGCGGTGTGCGACGTCGACCACCACCCGCGTGCGGTCGCCCGGGCCGTCGAGCACGAAGACCCGGTACGGGAGCCTCGCACGGACGCCGAGGCCGATGGTGGTCTGGCCCTCGAAGCTGCCGGCCCACGCCACCTGGCGGAAGGTTCGGTAGCCGCTGACGTCGACGACCTCATTGCGGTTCTTCGGGAGGTAGGTGGCCTTGCCGTCCTTGTAGGCCGGTGCGTGCACGATCACCCGCAGATCGGCCGCGCCCCGCAGGGGCACCTCCTTGCCCGAGCCGTCCTCGTGGACGGCGGCGACGTACTGCACGTTGTAGCCCGCGGCGCGCTTCCCGCGCAGGTCGACGACCAGGCGGTCGAAGCACGCGTGCCGGCCGGCGCGCACGTTGGTGATCACATCACCGGTGTACGTCTTCGAGTACTTCGGGCCGGAGCCCCACGTGATGCCGCAGTACGGGGCTGCGGCGTTCGCGCTGCCGGGGACGATCAGCCCCAGCCCCATGGCCAGCACCAGTGCGGCCAGCCATGAGATCACCTTCTTCATGATGCACCTTCTCGAGGACCCCTCGGGCCCCGGTGGGCCCGAGCGGGTGCCTCCATGATCCGCCTTTTCGAATGCTAAGTCTCCGGTGGAAGCTGAAGTGGATCAGCAATCGTTATGGAGCGACGTGTCAGGAGTCGGGACGGGTCTCCCAGAAGGCCACGGCCGAGGCGGCGGCGACGTTGAGGGAGTCCACGCCGTGGGACATCGGGATCCGGACGGTGAGGTCGGCGTGGTGAACGGTGGCGGCGCTCAGCCCGTCCCCCTCCGTGCCGAGCACGAGGGCGAGCTTCTCGTCCCGTCGGGCGGACAGCTCCTGGAGGGTGATCGAGTCCTCGCCCAGGGCGAGCGCGGCCGTGGTGAAGCCCGCGTCCTTGATCCGCTGCAGGTCGGCGGTCCAGTGCTGCAGGCGGGTCCACGGCACCTGGAAGACGGTGCCCATGGAGACCCGGATGGCCCGCCGGTACAGGGGGTCCGCGCAGCGCGGGGTGACGAGCACGGCGTCGACGTCGAGGGCTGCAGCCGAGCGGAAGATCGCCCCCACGTTGGTGTGGTCCACGATGTCCTCGAGGACCGCGATCCGGTGCGACGACGCCAGGAGCCGCTCCAGCGCCACCGGCTCCGGGCGCTGCATGGCCGCGATCGCCCCGCGGTGCAGGTGGAAGCCGGTGATCCGTTCGAGCACCTCGTCCGGGCCCACGTACAGGGGCACGTCCGGGTGCTCCGCCAGCACGTCCGCGAGGTCCTCCACCCACTTCTCGGCCATGAAGAAGGACCGGGGCGCGTGCCCGGCCGCGAGCGCCCGGCGGAGCACCTTGGAGGACTCGGCGATGTACAGGCCGCGCTCGGGCTCGAGCCGACGCCGGAGCTTGACGTCGGTCAGGCGGGCGTAGTCGGCCACGCGGGGGTCGTCGGCGCTGTCGAGGCGGATCGGGCGGGGAAGGTCGGTCACGGGGTCTCTTCGGGGTCTCTTCGGGGTCTCGGCGGGTGTCGCGGCCGCTGGGGGGGCCGCCCCGATCGTAGCCGCCGGGGCGGCCCCGGCCTTCTGGGACGTCCCGACCGGCGGCACGGTTCACACCAGCTGGGCGACCAGGCTGACCAGGGCGAGGACGCCGAGCACCACGATGACGGCGCGCAGCACGGGCGCCGGGAGCCGGCGCCCGATCTTGGCCCCCGCCCAGGAGCCGATGCTCGAGCTGACGGCGATCAGCAGCACCACCCACCAGTCGATGCGGTCGGCCGCGAACAGGATGTAGGAGACCGCGGCCACGATGTTGACCACGGCCACGAGCACGACCTTCACGGCGTTCGCGGACTGGAGGGAGGCGAGCAGGAACACGCCGAGGATCCCGAGCAGGAGCACGCCCTGGGCGGCGACGAAGTAGCCGCCGTAGATGCCGGCCAGCAGGACGAGGACGTACAGGGCCAGCGGCTGGGACGCACGGTCGGGGTCCAGGGGTGCGGGGCTCTCCCCTCGGGCTCGCGCCTCGGCCTCCGCGGCGTCGGACTGGAGCGCCTTGCGGCGCCGGACCGCGGCCTGCAGCCGCGGCTGGAAGACGACGAAGCCGAGGGCGACGACGACCAGCACCGGGGCGGCGTAGCCGAACACGTCCTCGGGCAGGTGCAGCAGCAGCGCCGCGCCGGTCACGCCGCCCAGCACGGAGAGCGGGACGAGCTTGAGCAGCGTCCGCTCGACCCCCTTGAGCTCCGCGCGGTAGTGCCACGCCCCGGTCAGGTTGCCGGCGATCAGGCCCATGGCGTTGGACATGGTCGCGGTGACCGGCGGCACGCCCATGGCCACGAGCACGGGAAAGGTCACGAGGGTGCCGGAGCCGACGATCGTGTTGATCAGCCCGGCCCAGACCCCGGCGAGCAGGATGAGACCCACCTGCCAGGCCTCGAACGGCTGGGTGGCGGCGAGCTCGGCGAGGGCGTCGAGAGCGTTCTGCACGGGCACGGACGCCGGGTCAGGACCGGGCGAACGCCGCGTAGCGGTTGCCGACCTGCACGAGCTTCAGCGGCAGGCCGAAGGTCTCGGAGAGGTTCTTCTGCGTCATGACCTGCTGGACGGGCCCGGAGGCCACGACCCGTCCCTCGCGCAGCAGCAGCGCGTGGGTGAAGGCGTCGGGCACCTCCTCCAGGTGGTGGGTGACCATGACCACGGCCGGGGCGGTCTCGTCCCGGGCCAGCTCGTCCAGCCGCGCCACCAGGTCCTCCCGGCCGCCCACGTCGAGGCCGGCCGCCGGCTCGTCCAGCAGCAGCAGCTCGGGATCGGTCATCAGGGCCCGGGCCACGAGCACGCGCTTGCGCTCCCCCTCGGACAGGGAGCCGAAGCGGCGCTCGGCCAGGTGGCCGATGCCCCACGCGTCCAGGAGCTCCCGCGCCTGGGCCTCGTCGGCGTCCTCGTAGTTCTCGATCCAGCGCCCGGTCACCCCGTAGGCAGCCGTCACCACGCAGTTGCGCACGGTCTCCGCCTCCGGGATCTGGGCGGCGAGCACCGTGGAGCTCAGACCGATCCGGGGGCGCAGCTCGAAGACGTCCACCGCGCCGAGGATCTCGTCGAGGATGTCCACCATCCCGCGGGTGGGGTGCAGCCGGGCCGCGGCGATGGACAGCAGCGTGGTCTTGCCCGCGCCGTTGGGGCCCAGCACGACCCACCGCTCGCCCTCGTTGACGACCCAGTCCACGGACTCCAGCAGGGTCTTCTGCCCGCGGACCACGCTGACGTCCACCATCTCCACCACAGCACTCATACGGGCCACTGTAGGGCACCGGCGGCGGCGGTCCGGGCGGCGGCGCCCCGTCCCGGGCGGCGGCGTCCGGGTGCCCGGATACACTGGCCGCATGACCACCGACCTCGCCGTGATCGCGTTCGCTCAGAATCCGGACCCCGAGGCCCGTGAGCGCATCCTCGACCTGGTGCAGGACGCCGGCGCCGAGGTCGAGCGCTTCTCCAGCGTGCGGGTCACCGGACCCGGCTCGGCCGGTCCCGACACGGAGGTCCCCGGCTACAACGCCTTCACCGCGTTCGTGCAGGGCTCCGACGCGACCGCCCTGCTCGCCGCCCTGCGCCCCGATCCGCTGACCCGGATGCTGCCCGGCGTGGACGTCAACGTGGTGCCGACCCGCCTGTTCGACCCGGAGCGCAAGAAGCTGCTCATCATGGACGTGGACTCCACGCTCATCCAGCAGGAGGTCGTCGAGATGCTCGCCGCCCACGCGGGGCGCGAGGCCGAGGTCGCCGCCGTGACCGAGGCCGCCATGCGCGGGGAGCTGGACTTCGCCCAGTCCCTGCACGCGCGGGTCGAGACCCTGGCGGGGCTGCCCGCGTCCGTCGTCGACGAGGTCCGGGCCGCGGTGCGGCTCTCCCCCGGCGCCGAGGTGCTCGTCCGGGCCTTCCTGCGGGAAGGCCACGCCGTGGCGGCGGTCTCCGGCGGCTTCCTGGGCGTCCTCACCCCGCTGGCCGAGCAGCTGGGGCTCGCCCGGCACGCCGCCAACGCCCTCGAGGTCGTCGACGGCAGGCTCACCGGCAGGGTGCTCGGCGAGGTCGTGGACCGCGCCGTGAAGGAGCGGTGCCTGCGGACCTGGGCCGAGGAGCTGGGCGTCGCCCTCGAGGACGTCATCGCCGTGGGCGACGGCGCCAACGACATCGACATGGTCACGGCCGCCGGGCTCGGCGTGGCCTACAACGCCAAGCCCGCCCTGCGCGCGGCCGCCGACGCCCAGGTCAACCTGCCGAACCTGGACGCGGTGCGCTTCTTCGCCGATCTCTGACCCGCCGGCTCCCGCTGTGACCGCGGCGGGGGCGGGCGCCCACCGCACCCGGGGGGGGTCGTAGAGTGGGAGCACCACGCGCAGCACCCCGGCACGGGAGCGCGCCCGGCCACGAGGAGAGACAGTGACGGCATCCGGTGCGCCCCGGCAGCGCCCCGGCTTCCTGGTCCGGATGATGCTGCTGCACCTGGCGGTGGTCGCGGCCGTCGTCCTGCTCTGCGGCGGGGTCTACGGCTGGCTGACCTACGAGCGGCTGGGCCGCGACGCCGAGCGCCAGGCGCTGTCCATCGCCCGGTCGGTGGCCGCCGACGTGGACGTCCGCGCCGGCGTGGCGGAGCTGGTCGACGCCGGCCCCGCGGACCTCGACGCCGACGTGCTCTCCCGGGGCGGCCTGCAGAGGGCCGCCGAAGGGGTCCGCCGCCGCACGGACGCCCTGTTCGTGGTGATCACCGACGACACGGGGCTGCGCCTCTCGCACCCCAATCCCGAGCAGCTGGGCCGGCCCGTCAGCACGGACCCGACCGAGGCGCTGGCCGGGCGGGAGGTCACGAGCCAGGAGCGCGGCACGCTCGGGCACTCCGCCCGCGCGAAGGTGCCGGTGCACGCCCCGGGCTCGGACGAGACGGTGGTGGGCGCGGTGAGCGTGGGGATCTCCAGCGCGGACGTGCTCGCCGCGCTGGAGGAGGACATCACCCCCGTGGCGGCCACCGCCGTGGCCGCCCTGGGCCTGGGGGCGGCGGCCTCGGCGGCGATCGCCCGCCGGCTCAAGCGGCTCACCCTCGGGCTGGAGCCCGAGGAGATCGTGGCCCTCGCCCAGGACCAGGAGGCGGTGCTGCGCGGGGTCGACGAAGGTGTCATCGGCGTCTCCCCGGGGCACCGCATCACCGTGGTCAACGCCGAGGCCGGACGGCTGCTCGGCCTGCCGGAGCCCTCCCGCCTCGTGGGACGCCCCCTGGCCGAGGCGGGCCTGCCGGCCTCCTTCCCCGCCCTGCTGGCCGCGGCGACCCCCGCGTCCCCGGCCGTGGAGCAGGTCGTCGGCCGGCACGTGCTCATCCTCTCGGCCCGCGCCGTCCGGCCCGCCCGCCCCGGACTGCCCCCGCTGGGCTGGGTGGTGCTGGTCCGGGACCGCACCGAGCTGCAGTCCCTCACCCGCCAGCTCGACGCGGTCGGCGCGCTCAGCACCGCCCTGCGCGCCCAGCGCCACGAGTTCGCCAACCGGCTGCACACCATCTCGGGGCTCCTCGCGATCGGCGACGCCGAGGAGGCGCGCCGGTACGTCTCCGAGGTGACCGAGACGGGGCCCCTGAGCTACCCGGCGGAACGGGCCGAGCTGCTGCGGGACCCCTACCTGCAGGCGTTCCTCGGGGCCAAGAGCGTCGAGGCGGCCGAGCGCGGTGTGAGCCTGCGCATCGGCGAGGAGACGCTGGTCCGCGGCCGCGTCGTCGACCCGCAGGACGTCACCACCGTGATCGGCAGCCTCGTGGACAACGCGGTCCGCGCCGCCGTCCAGGGCGCGGCGGAGGTCCGCTGGGTCGAGGTCGAGCTGCTCGACGACTGGGCCGGGGACGAGGGCACCCTGCACCTCGTCGTGGCGGACTCCGGCGACGGGCTGCCCGTGGCCGACCCCGAGCCGATCTTCGCCCAGGGCTGGTCCACCGCCGGTCCCGCCGCGGCCACCGGGTCCGGCGGGGGTGCGCCGTTCGACCCGCTGCCCGACGTCCACGGCCAGGGCTTCGGCCTGTCCCTGAGCCGTGAACTGGCCCGCCGGCGCGGCGGGGAGGTGTGGGTGGCCGACCCGGGGCGCCCCGGCGGGCCGGGGGCCGTCTTCTGCGCGCGCCTGCCCGGTACCGTGGTCCGGGACCCCGGGCCCGGGGCCGACGTCGGCGGCGCACGGTCCGCCGGCCGTTCAGGAGGTGCGGGATGAGCGACGACCTGGTGGTCCTCGTGGTCGACGACGACTTCCACGTGGGCCGGCTGCACTCCGGCTTCGTGAACGCCGTGCCGGGGTTCACCGCGCTGACGCCCGTGGGCACCGCCGAGCAGGCGATGCGCACCGTCCACGCCCACCAGCCCGATCTCGTGCTGCTGGACGTCTACCTGCCCGACGCACTGGGCCTGGACCTGCTGCGGGCCCTCGACGTCGACGTCATCATGCTCACCGCGGCGGCCGACCCGGCCTCCGTGCGGACCGCCGTCCGGCGCGGCGCCCTCGCCTACCTCATCAAGCCGTTCCCGAACGAGCGGCTGGCGCGCACCCTGCGGGCCTACGCCCGGTACCGGCGGCTGCTCACCGACCGGGACGTGCTGACCCAGGAGACCGTGGACCGCGCCCTGCACGCCCTGCACCCGGGTGAGGCCGCCTCCCCCGGCGAGCGCACCCGGTCCGCGACGGAGGCCTCGGTCCTGGCGGCGCTGGAGGCCGGGACGCCGCTCTCGGCGGCCGAGATCGCCCGCAAGGTCGGCGTCTCCCGCGCCACGGCCCAGCGCTACCTCTCCGCGCTGGCCGAGGACGGGTCGGTCGAGATCCAGCTCCGCTACGGGAGCACCGGCCGCCCGGAGCACCGGTACGGGCCCGCCGCCCCCTGATCCCCGGTTCATGCACAGGGGCGGTCCCTAGACTGCGCGCCATGGCCAGCAGGGTACGACCGGAACCACAGGACGACTGTCTCTCGTGGCCCGACGAGATCTGTGGCGACCCGGTCGCGGAGCGGGCGAGGCTGTTCGCGGTGAACCTGCGGGCGGCCGCGGGGTCCCGGACCCTGCGCGAGCTCGGGGCCCTCACCGGGGTCGACCACACGGCGCTGTCCCGGATCCTCGACGGGCACGTCTGGCCGGACGGGTACACGATCGCCCGCCTGGAGGTCCGGCTGGGCACCAGCCTGTGGCCCCCGCTCGAGGAGTGAACCGCGCTGCCCGCGGGACGGGGCCGGCATCCGCCCCGCCGGGGCCGGACCGGCCGACCCACCCCGCCCGGCCGGGTCGGCCGGTCAGGGGCGCGCGAGGTCCAGCCAGTAGATGTCCCGCTCCTCGTCGTGGCGCAGGAGCCGCTCCAGCGGCCCGTCGCAGGCGTCGAGGGCCCGGCCGACGAGCTCGCGCACGTCCCGCGCGGCCACGGTGACGGTGCCGCCGAGATCGTCGTCGGCCGTCTCGCGGACCACCACCACCCGGCCCGGGTCTCCCCAGACGTACTCGCCGTCGGCGTCGCGCAGGGCGTCGACGAAGAACTCCTGGTCGCCGTCACGGGTGAGCACGTCCAGGCGCGCCGCGTCGGGGTGCCGGCGGGTCAGTTCGGCGGCCACCAGGCGCAGCAGCTTCCGGGCGTAGCTCAGCCGGGCGCGGTCGAGCGCCTCCTCGGCGGCCTGCAGCACGTGGTCGGGGGTCCGGACGGTGGTGGTCATCGACGCACAGCATATGCGGAAGCATCTACCAGCGCGGGGCAGGCGTCCCGTGTCGTCGTCTCCCCGCCCCTCCCCCGTGCCCGTGCGGCGCGGCGCACCGCTGCACGGTGCCACCGCGGCACCACGGCACCTCGGCACCGACCAGGACCGTGGGCCCGGGGACCGCGGCGGCATCCGGGAGAATGACGCCATGATCGACGCCCACCTGCACGTGGTCGACCCGCGGTTCCCGCTCGTGCCGAACCAGGGCTACCTGCCGCCGCGCTTCACGGTCGAGGACTACCGACGGCGCGTCCGGCACCTGGGCGTGACCGGCGGGGCGGTGGTGAGCGGCTCCTTCCAGGGCCACGACCAGAGCTGCCTGCGCGCCGCGCTGGCGGAGCTCGGTCCGGGCTTCGCGGGTGTGACCCAGCTGCCGCCCGATGTCCCCGACGCCCGGGTGCACGAGCTGCACGAGGCCGGGGTGCGGGCGGTGCGCTTCACCCTCCACCGCGGTGCGGACGCGGGCCCCGCCGGGATCGAGCGCCTCGCCCGCCGGGTGCACGACCTCGCGGGCTGGCACGCCGAGTTCTATCCGGACGCCGCCGCGCTGGAGGACCTCGCTCCCGTGCTGCGGAGGCTGCCGCGGGTCGGCGTCGACCACCTCGGGATGAGCGCGGCCGGGCTGCCCCGGCTGATGGACCTGGTCGAGCACGGCGTGAAGGTCAAGGCCACGGGGTTCGGCCGAGTGGACCTCGACGTGCCGGACACCCTGCGCCGGATCCACGCCGTGGACCCGACCGCACTGCTGTTCGGCACCGACCTGCCGAGCACCAGGGCGCGTCGCCCGTTCCGGGACGCGGACGTCGCGCTGGTCCTCGACACCCTGGGGGCCGGCGCCGCCGCGGCCGTGCTGCACGACAACGCGGCGGCCTGGTACGGCCTGCCGCGCCCGGCGGCCGCGGGCTGAGCGTCCCGCCGTGGGCGGCTACTCCGGCCACACCGGCCGGTCCGGGCCCTGCACGGCGTAGCGCAGCTCCACGGCACCGCCCTCGAAGTGGGTGGTGCGCTGGAGCCGCAGGTCGCGCGCCGCCGCGGTCGGGAGCACGGGGTGGCCCCCGCCCAGGACGATCGGCATGCAGGTCAGCCACAGCTCGTCGAGCAGACCGGCGTCCGCGAACTGTGCCGCGAGCCGCCCGCCGCCCACGACCCACAGGTTCCGCCCGCCGGCCGACGCCACCAGGGCCTCGGCGTGCAGGGTGACCGGTCCGCTGACGAACCGCAGGTTCGCCCCCGCCATCCGGGGCAGCTCGCGGTGGGTGAACACCCACACGGGCAGCTCTCCGTAGGCCCAGTCCCCCTGGCCGAGGACGAACTCGTACGTGCCGGCACCCATTGCGAGGGCCCCGACGTCGGCCAGGAAGGCGTCGTAGTGCTCCTGGTAGGCCTCGAAGCCGTACTGCAGCAACCAGTCGAGATGGTTGTCCCGATCGGCGATGTACCCGTCGGCGCTGGCGGCCACGTAGTACTGGGTTCGGCTCATGCGCACCAGGTTACGCACCCCGCCGGCGGCTTCCCAGGACTGCTTCCCCCACGCCGGGGACGGCGTCATGATGGGGTCATCGACCGATCGACGCGGAGGTCCGGCCATGCCCGTGCTGCTCAACCCCTACTTCTCCTTCCGGGACTCGGCCGAGGAGGCGATGACGTTCTACCGCTCCGTGTTCGGCGGGGAGCTGTCGATCACCCGGTTCAGCGAGTACGGGGCCGGCGACGGCCCGGGCGAGCAGGACAAGGTCATGCACTCGATGCTCACCACCGGCGCCGGCCTGGTCCTGATGGCCTCCGACACCCCGGACAGCATGGACCTGACCGTCGGGGACAACGTGGCGGTCTCCGTCAGCGGCGACGACGAGACCGTGCTGCGCGGCTGGTGGGAGTCGCTGGGCGCGGGCGGGACCGTCACGATGCCGCTGGAGGAGGCGCCGTGGGGCGGCCTGTTCGGGATGTGCACCGACCGCTTCGGCATCCACTGGATGCTCAGCGTCGGCGACCCCGACACCTGAGCCGCCCCCGCGCCACCGCATCCGGTCCGACCCGATCCGATCCAGAGGAGCGCGCCATGAGGATCACCCACACCAGCGTCTTCGTCGACGACCAGCAGCAGGCCCTGCTGTTCTACACCGGCAAGCTGGGCTTCCTGGTCAAGCACGACGTCCACGCCGGCGGGGCCCGCCGGCTCACACTGGTCTCGCCCCAGGCGCCCGAGGGCGTGGAGCTGGTGCTCGAGCCCGCCGAGCACCCCGCCGTGGCACCGTTCCGGGCCGCGCTCGTGGCCGACGGCATTCCGTTCATGAGCTTCGGGGTCAAGGACGTGCGGGCGGAGCACGAACGGCTGCGCGAGCGCGGCGTGCACTTCGTCCAGGAGCCCACGGTCTCGGGCCCGGAGATCACCGCGGTGCTCGACGACACGTGCGGCAACCTCATCCGGATCGCGGGCCCGAGCACCGGGTGAGGACCGCCCGGCGGGCGGCCGAGAACGGCCGGAGGTCCGCCGGGTCAGTCCCGGGACCGGAGCCGCTCCGCGAGCGGCTCGTAGTGCCCGGACATGGCGGGGTGGTAGTCCCGCGCGAAGTCGACGGCGTCCGGGTCACCTCCGGTCTCGGCGGCCACGAGCCGGTCCAGGTAGTACTCCCAGCCGGGCCCCACGGACGCCACCTCGTCGGGGTCCGGGTACCGGTGGGTGAGCTGCAGGACGGTCGTCCCGCCGAAGTCCTCGACGTCGAGGTCCACGCGCCAGGCGTCGGCGGCCGTGCCGAGGGTGAGCGCCAGGTGCCGCGGCGGATCGCAGCGGCGGATCAGCAGGGGCTCGGGCTGGTCCCAGTCCTCGGCGGTCATCAGCAGCTCCACGCGCCCGGAGGCGGGGTCCCCGCTCCACGTCCCGTACCACCGGGCGACCCGGGCGGGGTCCGTCAGCGCCGACCACACCTCCTCGGCCGAGGTGCGGAGGGTCCGGGTGAGGACGAGGTGACCGCTGGGGTCGAGACGTCCGGTGGGCCGTGGGGTCATGGTGGCTCCTCGCTCGGCTCCGCGCCGCGCGGAGGTGCTCCTGGCCGGGGCGCGGACGGCCGCGAGCCGTGGAGTTCATCCATAGCACCCGCGGCGCCCGGGCGGCGTCACATTGCGGACGGTTTCGTGCCGCATCGGCGGTGCGGCGGCTGCACGGCGGTCCCGGCCGAGGGCACGCGGGCCCGCACACCGCTGAATCGGGCCTCCTCGAGCACCTCGAGGTCGACGAAACCGTGGGCGGCCACGGCTGCGTGCACCCGTTCCAGCAGAACGGCACGGCGCTCAGGGCGCGGGCCGGGGCCGTACGCGACCAGCAGAAGCCCGCCCGGCACGAGCGCCTCGCGCAGCACGGACAGCTCGGAACCCGCGGAGCCCGTCCAGAAGAGGTTGACGTCCACGCCGAAGGCGACGTCGAAGGACCCTGCAGGGACGTCGAGGTCGGCCAGCGGGACCCGACGCACGGTCAACACCCCGGCGTCCACGGCCGCACGGTTGCGCGCCGCGGCAGAGGCTGCGGCGGTGGCCGAGCGGTCGACGGCGAGCATCGACCCGCCGGGGAGCCGCCCGAGGACGAGCTGCGCCGCTGCGCCGCCGCCGCAACCGAACTCGAGCACCCGGGACCCGGGGCGAAGACCCAGCTGGTCGACGGCCCACCGGTTGCGCTCCGGCACCTGAGGCCGCGCCACGGTCACCGCGAGCTGACCGTGGCGAACTTGCGTAGGCACAGCGGCACGAACACCAGGAGCAACAGCAGGCTGCCCGCCACCACGGTCAGAACCGGGTGCTGCATGGGCCACACGTCCGGCACGGGGGCGGATCCGGTGTTGCCGAAGAGTTGGCGGGCGGCCTGCACGAGTGCGGAAACGGGGTTCCAGTTGGCGAAGGTCTCGAGCGGTCCTGGGAGATTCTGGGGCTGCACGAAGGCGTTGGAGATGAACGTCAGCGGGAACAGGATCATGAACGAGGCGTTGTTGACGGTCTCCGGGCTTCGAACGCTCATGCCCACGAGTGCCATGACCCAGCTGAACGCGTAGCTGAACAGCAGCAGCAGGGCGATCCCGGCGAGGAACGAACCGAACGGCGTCGTGAACCGCCAGCCGACCACGAACCCCGTGCCGATCATGATGACCATGGAGATGGCGTTGAGCACCAGGTCGCTGTTGGTGCGACCGATCAGGACCGCCGAGTGGCTCATGGGTAGGGTCCGGAAGCGGTCGACGATGCCTTCCTTGAGGTCCTGGGCCATCCCGGCCCCCGAGAACGTGGAGCCGAAGAGCACGGTCTGCCCGAAGATCCCGGCCATCAGGTACTGGGTGTAGTCGGTTCCCTCGACCCGGATCGACCCGGCGTAGACCTGGCTGAACAGCAGGACGAACATGACGGGCTGGAGCACGGCGAAGACGAGCACGTCCGGGGAGCGCCGCAGCTTGATGAGGTTGCGCTGGGTGACCGTCCAGCCGTCGGCGGCCCAGGTGCTGAGGGTGGCCCCGGGGCTGGTTGATCCGGGCAGGACGCGGATGCTCATCGCTGCTGCCCTCCGCCGGTCGCTCTCACAGGGTCGCCGGACGTCCTGCCGCCGGTGTCGGCGGCCTGTGCGGCGGTGTGGCCGGTGAGCGAGAGGAACACGTCGTCGAGGGTGGGGCGGCGCATCCCGGCGTCGTGCAGGTCCACGCCCTGGGTGTCGAGCTCCGCGAGGATGCGTTGGAGCGCCTGCGGGCCCTCCCGGACCGGGACCTGGAGCTCGCGCCCCTGCTCGTCGAGCGTGGGGGCGCCCTCCCCGTGGCGCGCGAGCACGTCGGTGGCCCGGCCGGCCTCAGCCGTGTCCTGCAGCACGACGACGACGCGGTGCCCGCCGAGGCGCGTCTTCAGCTCGTCGGGGGTGCCCGCTGCGATGACGCTGCCGTCGTCGATCACGGAGATCTCGTCGGCGAGCTGGTCGGCCTCCTCGAGATACTGGGTCGTGAGCAGGACCGTGGTGCCGTCCTGGACGAGGGATCGAATACCATCCCACAGACCGATGCGGCTGCGCGGGTCGAGGCCGGTGGTGGGTTCGTCCAGGAACAGGACGCGGGGCCGGATGACCAGCGCGCCGGCGAGATCCAGGCGACGCCGCATCCCGCCCGAGTACCCCTTCACGGGGCGGTCCCCGGCCTCTTCGAGGTCGAACATCTCCAGCAGCTCCGCTGCCCGCCGTCGGGCGGTCGCCCCGCCCAGGTGGTACAGCCTGCCGACCATCCGGAGGTTCTCGGTGCCGGTGAGGTTCTCGTCCACCGCGGCGTACTGGCCGGAGGCGCCGATCATCCGTCGGATCCGGGCGGGGTCGGCGACCACGTCGACCCCGTCGATCCGCGCGGTCCCGGCGTCCGGGGTGATGAGAGTGGTGAGCACCTTGACCACGGTGGTCTTGCCCGCTCCGTTCGGGCCGAGCAGGCCCTTGACGATGCCCTCCGGCACGGACAGGTCGAGGCCGGACAGGGCGTGGACCGTGCGAGAGCGGGACCGGTAGGTCTTGGTCAGCCCCTCGACCTCGATGAGTGGACCGGTCATGGTGGGGCTCCGTCCCGGGGCGCGTCCGCCCCTGTTGCCGGTCGGCCCCCCTTCCGTGGTCGGGACCGGCCGCCCGATCGGCGACGTGAGGAGCATCTCACCCACCCCGGACAGCGCACCAGTCTTCGCTCGGAGAACGCCGGTGTGCCGCCCGGAGACGTTTCGGGC
>NZ_JBHVDI010000101.1:0-13506 GCF_042802875.1 Kocuria sp. NPDC057446
GGGAGTCCCAGCGCAGCGCGCCGCGCCGCCCGGGGGTGGGGCGGCGCGGCCGGGTCCGCTAGACTGGACGGCGGTCCGACTGCAGTCCGTGGTTGTCGGACCCCCGGGACGCCCCGGGACCCGGCGACGAGCCCGTCGCCCGGGCCGCACGGTACTGACTCGAACGGAGTTACACGTGGCACTCGACGCCGCCATCAAGCAGGAGATCATCAAGGACTTCGCGACCCACGAGGGCGACACCGGTTCGCCCGAGGTCCAGATCGCGGTCCTGACCCGCCGGATCGCCGATCTGACGGAGCACCTCAAGCAGCACAAGCACGACCACCACACCCGCCGCGGCCTCATGGCCCTGGTCGGTCGCCGCCGCCGCATGCTGACCTACCTGCGCGACACCGACATCACGCGCTACCGCGCGCTCATCGAGCGGCTCGGCCTGCGCCGCTAGTCGGCACCCGGCGGTGCCCGCCCGGCGACGGGCGGCCACCGCCGGCCACCGCGCCCGCACGGCACAGCAGCCGCTCGGTCGCACCCGCACCACCAGAGACAGCACCATCGAACACCAGACGGGGCCACCGCGCCGATCATTCGCGGTCCTCGGTAGTGATCTCCGGACACCGGACGGCCCCCGCGGCACCGGACCTTCCGTGGATCTCGATCGAAGACCGGGTGACGCGCGGACGGTCCCGCCGACACGAAACGGAGGTGACCCTTGGAGGGTCCCGAGATCCAGTACGCCGAAGCCGTCATCGACAACGGCTCCTACGGGAAGCGCGTCGTGCGCTTCGAGACCGGCCGGCTCGCGAAGCAGGCCGCCGGCGCCACCCTCGTCTCCATCGACGAGGACACCACCATGCTCGCGGCCACCACGGTGGGCAAGTCCCCCCGCGAGGGCTTCGACTTCTTCCCCCTGACGGTCGACGTCGAGGAGCGGATGTACGCCGCCGGGCGCATCCCGGGCTCGTTCTTCCGCCGCGAGGGCCGCCCCTCCACGGACGCGATCCTCACCTGCCGGCTCATCGACCGGCCGCTGCGCCCCGCCTTCGGCAAGGGCATCCGCAACGAGGTGCAGGTCGTCGTCACGATCCTGTCCATCAACCCGGACGAGATCTACAACACCGTCGCGATCAACGCCGCGTCGATGGCCACGACCCTGTCGGGGATGCCCTTCCAGGGCCCCGTCGGCGGCGTGCGCGTGGCCCTCATGGCCGGCGAGAACGGTCAGCACCAGTGGGTCGCGTTCCCGAAGCACTCGCAGCTCGAGAACGCCGTGTTCGACATGGCCGTGGCCGGCCGCGTCGTGACCGGCAAGGACGGCTCCGAGGACGTCGCGATCATGATGGTCGAGGCCGAGGCCACCGACAACTCCTGGAACCTGATCAAGAACAACGGCGCCGTGGCCCCCACCGAGGAGCTCGTGGCCCAGGGCCTCGAGGCCGCCAAGCCGGCCATCAAGGCCCTGTGCGACGCCCAGGCCGACCTGAAGGCCCGCGCCGGCAGGCCGGCCATGGACCTGCCCCGCTTCGGCGGCTTCGGCGACGACGTCCAGGAGGCCGTCGCGGCCTCCGTCGGCACCAAGCTCGCCGAGGTGTACTCGATCGCCGGCAAGCAGGAGCGCGAGGCCGCGACCGACGAGCTGCACCGCAGCACCCTGGCCGAGCTGACCGGTGAGGGCCGGCCCTTCGCCGACCGTCGCGACGAGGTCAACGGCGCCTACCAGGCGCTGACCAAGCAGACCGTGCGCCAGCGCATCCTCACCGAGCAGGTCCGCATCGACGGCCGCGGCCTGACGGACATCCGCCAGCTCACCGCCGAGGTCGAGGTCCTGCCCCGCGTGCACGGCTCCGCGATCTTCGAGCGCGGCGAGACCCAGATCATGGGCGTGACCACGCTGAACATGCTCAAGATGGAGCAGCAGATCGACTCGCTGTCGCCCGTCAAGCACAAGCGCTACGTGCACCACTACAACTTCCCGCCGTACTCCACCGGCGAGACCGGTCGCGTGGGCTCCCCGAAGCGCCGCGAGATCGGCCACGGGGCGCTGGCCGAGCGGGCCATCACCCCGGTGCTGCCCTCCCGCGAGGAGTTCCCGTACGCGATCCGGCAGGTCTCCGAGGCGCTGGGCTCCAACGGCTCCACGTCGATGGGCTCCGTCTGCGCCTCGACCCTGTCGCTGCTCAACGCCGGCGTGCCCCTGCGCGCGCCGGTGGCCGGCATCGCCATGGGCCTGGTCTCGGACGAGGTGGACGGGGAGACCCGCTACGCCGCGCTGACCGACATCCTGGGCGCCGAGGACGCGCTGGGCGACATGGACTTCAAGGTCGCCGGCACCGCGGAGTTCGTGACCGCGATCCAGCTCGACACCAAGCTCGACGGGATCCCCTCGTCGGTGCTGGACGCCGCGCTGACCCAGGCCCGCGAGGCCCGGCTGCACATCCTCGGCGTGCTGAACGCGGCCATCGACCAGCCGGACGAGATGAGCGAGTTCGCCCCGCGCGTGATCTCCGTGACCGTCCCCGTCTCCAAGATCGGCGAGGTCATCGGCCCCAAGGGCAAGATGATCAACCAGATCCAGGAGGACACCGGCACCGACATCTCGATCGAGGACGACGGCACCGTCTACATCGGCGCCACCGACGGCCCCTCGGCCGAGGCGGCCCGCGCGGCGATCAACGCGATCGCCAACCCGCAGGTGCCCGAGGTCGGGGAGCGCTACCTCGGCACCGTGGTCAAGACCACGACCTTCGGCGCCTTCGTGTCCCTCACCCCCGGCAAGGACGGCCTGCTGCACATCTCGGAGCTGCGCAAGCTCAACGAGGGCAAGCGCGTCACCGACGTCGAGGACGTCCTCGGCGTGGGCCAGAAGGTCCAGGTGGAGATCACCAAGGTCGACGACCGCGGCAAGCTCTCCCTGGCCCCCGTGGTCGCCGGCGGGACCGACGACCTCCCCGAGGACGACGACGACGCCACCGAGGCCTGAGCCGGTCCCGACCGGACACGGCACCGCACGAGCAGAAGAAAGCAGCACAGCTGGATGACGGCAGTCGATCTGCCGCTGGAGGCGGGTGACCGCGGCCCGGGGAGCACCCCGGGCCCGGGCGCCCGCCTCTCGGCGGTTCCCCGCACCTCCCCCTCCGCGGCGGCCGCGGCCCTGAGCACGTCCGCCGCGGGCTTCAGCCACACCCTGCACGAGGGCGCCGGCGGCAACGTGGTCCGCCGCACGGTGCTGCCGTGCGGCACCCGGGTGCTCACCGAGCGGATGCCCGCCCAGCGGGCCGTGACGGTCGGCTTCTGGGTCGGCGTCGGCTCCCGGGACGAGCAGCCGGGACGGCTGGGCTCCACGCACTTCCTCGAGCACCTGCTGTTCAAGGGCACCGGGCGCCGCTCCGCGCTGCAGATCGCCGAGGCCTTCGACGAGGTGGGCGGGGAGTCCAACGCGGCCACGGCGAAGGAGCACACGTGCTACTACGCGCGCGTGCTCGCCGAGGACCTGCCGATGTCGATCGACGTCATCACCGACATGGTGACGTCGGCCGCCCTGGACCCGGACGAGCTGGAGCGGGAGCGGGGGGTCATCCTCGAGGAGCTCGCGATGGACAAGGACGACCCGGAGGACGTCGCCTTCGAGGAGTTCACCCAGCGCGTGCTGGGGGCGCACCCCCTGGGCCGGCCCATCGGCGGCACCCCCGAGGAGATCCTCGCGGTGCCCCGCGACGCCGTGGTCGAGCACTACCGCCGCCACTACCGGCCCGAGGGCCTCGTGGTCACGGCCGCCGGCGGCCTGGACCACGACGTCGTCGTCGCCCTGGTCGCCGAGGCGCTCGAGCGCGCGGGCTGGGACCCCGCCGTGCCCGCCGCACCCCTCCCGCGCCGCGAGCGCACCCCCGCGCCCCTGGACCCGGACTGGGGAGAGCACTTCCTGGAGCGGCCCGTGGAGCAGACCAACGTGGTGGTGGGCCGGCCCGGGCTCGTGGCCGGGGACGACCGCCGCTTCGCGATGACCGTGCTCAACGCCGCCCTGGGCGGCGGGATGTCCTCCCGGCTCTTCCAGGAGATCCGCGAGAAGCGGGGCCTGGCCTACAGCACGTTCTCCTTCTCCGGGGCCTACTCGGACGCCGGCTACTTCGGCATGTACGCCGGGTGCCTGCCCGCGCGCACCGACGAGGTCGTGGCGCTCATGACCGGCGAGCTGGAGACGCTCGCCCGCAACGGCATCGGGGCCGACGAGCTGCGCAAGGTCGTGGGCCAACTGGGCGGGGGCACCGTCCTCGCCCTCGAGGACACCGGCTCGCGGATGTCCCGGCTGGGCTCCGCGGAGCTGAAGTCGGGGGAGTTCCTCGACATCGACGAGTCCCTGGACCGGGTCCGCTCCGTGGCACCGGAGCAGGTCCGGGAGCTCGCCGGGTGGCTGGCCGAGGGACCCGTCGTGACCACCATCGTGGCCCCCACCCGCCGCTGACCCCGTGCCGCCGCCCGGGTCCCCGGCGGCGGACGTGCCCGTCCCGTGACCTAGAGTTGGAGCCATGACCGAGCGCACCGCCCCCGTGACCCCCGACGCCCCGCCGCCCGCCCCCGCCGAGCTGCGCGTCGCCGTGCTCGGCGCGCGCGGCCGGATGGGCAACGAGGCCGTGCAGGCGGTGCGCCGCACGGAGGGCCTCCAGCTCGTCGCCGAGCTCGGCCGGGAGGACTCCCTCCAGGCCCTGGTCGCCGCCGGCGCGGAGGTCGTGGTCGACCTCACCGTCCCCTCCGCCACGGAGGCCAACGTCCGCTTCGCCGTGCAGCACGGCATGCACTGCGTCGTGGGCACCACCGGCTGGGACGCCGAGCGGCTGGACCGGCTCGAGGTGCTGCTGGACGAGCACCCCGGGGTGGGCGTGCTCGTCGCCCCCAACTTCTCGGTCGGCGCGGTGCTGGCCATGCGCTTCTCCGCGCAGGCCGCCCGGTTCTTCGAGTCGGTGGAGATCGTCGAGCTGCACCACCCGGACAAGGTGGACGCCCCCTCGGGCACCGCCGCCCGCACCGCCGCCCTCGTCGGGCAGGCGCGGCGGTCCGCGGGGGTCGCGCCGTCGCCGGACGCCACCGAGCAGGACCCGGACGGGGCCCGCGGCGCGCTCGTGGAGGACGTCCGGGTGCACTCCGTGCGCCTGCGCGGGCTCGTCGCCCACCAGGAGACGCTGCTGGGCGGCGTCGGCGAGCAGCTCACCATCCGGCACGACTCCTTCGACCGGATCTCCTTCATGACCGGCGTGGTGCTCGGCGTCCGCGAGGTGGGCTCCCACCCGGGGCTCACGCACGGGCTCGAGGGCTACCTCGACCTGGGGCTGTAGCGCCGATGGGCTCGTTCCGCGCCTGGATCTGGGGGCTGCTCGCGGCGGCCCTGCTGACCCTGTGGCTGCTGCCGATCCCCGGCGGCTCGAAGCTGTGGATCCTCGCCGTGCTCGTCTTCGCGGGCGTCTTCACGCTCCTGGAGTCCACGAGCAAGGCGAAGCTGCTCGCCGCGGCCATGGTCACGCTGCTCGTCGTCTACCTCGGCCTCAGCCTGCACCGGGCGGTGCTGCTGCTGGGCACGGAGGGCTGGATCGCCAAGGCCTTCGGCGTCGCCATGCTCGTGCTGCCGGCCGTGGGCGTGTGGGCGCTGGTGCGCGAGATCCTGTTCGGCGTGCGGACCGAGCAGCTGGGCCGGACCCTGCACGAGGAGGGCGGGCTGCCGCCGGACGACCTCCCGCGCACCCCCGGCGGGCGCATCGTGCGCGAGGCCGCCGACGAGCGCTTCGGTACCTACCGGGCGCAGACCGAGGCGGACCCGGGCGACTGGCGCAACTGGTACCGGCTCTCCCTGGCCTACGCGGCGGCGGGGGACCGGACCCGGGCCCGCTCCGCGATGCGGGACGCCGTGGCGCTCTCCCAGGGGCGCGCCGCCCGCGGCGTGGCGCCCGCCGACCCCCCGGGCGAGGGCGGGGCCTGAGCCCCGCGGCGGGCGCACGCCGCCCGCCGGCCGGTGCCCCCGGCGCGGAGACGGTAACCTGGCACCCATGACTGCCAACGCCTCGCCCTCCTCCGCCGACCTGCCCCCGACCCGGTCCGAGCCCCTGTTCGGGACGCTGCTCACCGCGATGATCACCGTCTTCGCCGAGGACGGCTCCGTGGACCTGGACGCCACCTCGGCCATGGCCGAGCAGCTCGTCGACGACGGCTGCGACGGCCTCGTGGTGTGCGGCACCACGGGCGAGTACTCGACCATGACCGACGAGGAGAACCTGTCCGTGTTCCGCGCGGTCAAGGACGCCGTCGGCTCCCGCGTGCCCCTGCTGGCGGGCACCGGCTCCAACGACACGGAGCACTCCCGCTACCTCTCCCGCGCCGCGGAGAAGATCGGCATGGACGGGCTGCTGATCGTCACCCCGTACTACAACAAGCCCTCCCCGGCCGGGGTCGAGGCCCACTTCCGCAGCCTCGCCGACTCCGTGGACGTGCCGATCATGCTCTACGACATCCCCGGCCGCGCCGGCATCCCGATCGCCACGGAGTCCCTGATCTCCCTCGCCGGGCACCCCAACATCGTGGCCGTCAAGGACGCCAAGGCGGACCTGACGGCCGCGACCCGGGTGCTGGCCGAGACCGACCTGCTCTACTACTCGGGCGACGACGGGCTGACCCTGCCCTGGATGGCCATCGGCGCCTCCGGGCTCGTCGGCGTCACCACCCACGTGGCCACCTCCCGGTACCGGGCGCTCGTCGACGCGATCCGCGCCCAGGACCTGGACGCGGCCCAGCGGATCAACTTCGAGCTCGAGCCCGTGGTCCGGGCCACCATGACCCGCGCCCCCGGCGCCGTCGCGGCGAAGACGATCCTCCGGTGGCAGGGCCGGCTGCCCCACAGCACCGTGCGGCTCCCGCTCGTCCCCCCGACGGAGGCCGAGGCCGCGCTGATCCGCGCGGACCTGCAGGGCTCGGTCGTCGCCGACACGCTCCTCGAGACCATCGACTGACGAAAGGGGTCCCATGACCCAGTGGCACACCGACCTGGCGGCTCCCCCCGCCCTCGGCAAGGACGTCCTGCGCGTCGTGCCGCTGGGCGGGCTGGGGGAGGTCGGACGGAACATGACGGTGTTCGAGATCAACGGGCAGCTGCTCGTGGTCGACTGCGGCGTCCTCTTCCCCGAGGAGACCCAGCCGGGCGTGGACCTGATCCTGCCCGACATCAACCACATCATCGCCCGGCTCGACGACGTCGTGGCCGTGGTGCTGACCCACGGCCACGAGGACCACATCGGAGCGGTCCCGTACCTGCTCAAGCGCCGACCCGACCTGCCCGTGATCGGGTCGCGGCTGACGCTCGCGCTCATCGAGGCGAAGCTGCAGGAGCACCGGATCAAGCCGTACACCATGGCGGTGCGGGAGGGCCAGGTCGAGCGGCTCGGCGAGTTCGAGTGCGAGTTCGTGGCCGTCAACCACTCCATCCCGGACGCACTGGCCGTGTTCCTGCGCACGAGGGCCGGGACCGTCCTGCACACCGGCGACTTCAAGATGGACCAGCTGCCCCTCGACGGCCGGATCACCGACCTGCGCCACTTCGCCCGGCTGGGGGAGGAGGGCGTGGACCTGTTCCTCACCGACTCCACCAACGCCGAGGTCCCCGGGTTCACCCCCACGGAGAAGCACATCGGCCCCGTCCTCGCGGACGTGATCGGCCGCGCCCCGAAGCGCGTGGTCGTGGCGTCCTTCTCGTCGCACGTCCACCGCGTGCAGCAGGTGCTCGACGCCGCCGCCGAGCACGGGCGCAAGGTCGTCTTCCTGGGCCGCTCCATGGTGCGCAACATGACCATCGCCGAGAAGCTCGGCTACCTCGAGGTCCCGCCGGGCACCCTGGTGGACCAGAAGCGGATCGACGACCACGCGGACTCCCAGCTGGTCATCATGTGCACCGGCTCCCAGGGCGAGCCGATGGCCGCGCTGTCCCGGATGGCCAACGGGGACCACAAGGTCCGGCTCACCGAGGGCGACACCGTGATCCTCGCGTCCTCCCTCATCCCGGGCAACGAGAACTCCGTCTTCCGGATCATCAACGGGCTCATGCGCCTGGGCGCGAACGTCGTGCACAAGGGCAACGCCAAGGTCCACGTCTCCGGGCACGCCGCCGCCGGGGAGCTGCTGTACTGCTACAACATCGTCGAGCCCGAGTACGTCATGCCGGTGCACGGGGAGGTCCGCCACCTCGTGGCCAACGGCAGGCTGGCGGAGGAGACGGGCGTCCCCACCGACCACGTGCTGCTCGCGGAGAACGGCACCGTGGTGGACATGGCCGCCGGCGAGGTGCGGATCACCGGCCAGGTCGAGTGCGGCGACGTCTACGTGGACGGCTCCTCCGTGGGCACCATCACCGAGGCCGACCTCAAGGACCGCCTCGTGCTGGCCGAGGAGGGCTTCATCTCGGTGATCACCGTGGTCAACCGCGACACCGGCAAGGTCGTCTCCGGCCCGGACGTGCACGCGCGCGGCGTGGCCGAGGACGACGAGGTCTTCGACGACATCAAGCCGAGGATCACCGCCGCCCTCGAGGAGGCGATCAACCACTCGGGCAAGAACCACACCACCCAGCAGCTCCAGCAGGTGGTGCGCCGCACCATCGGTTCGTGGGTGAGCCGCAAGCTGCGCCGCAAGCCCATGATCGTCCCGGTCGTTATCGAGGCCTGAGCACCCGGTCCCGCCCCCGTGCGGCACCGCCGGCGGGGGGAGACCGTGGTCTACCCTGGGAGCATGGCGACTCGTACTTCCCCTGCCCGCAAGGGCGCCTCGACGTCGCGTGGCAAGAACAGCACGTCTTCTGCGCGGTCGTCGGGATCCAGCCGGTCCACGTCCACCCGCCGTCCGTCGACCGCCGGGCGGGGCTCCTCGGCGCCCGCGGAGAGCTCCCCGCGCGTGCTGCACGGACTGGGCGCCGCCCTCGCGTGGTGCGCCCGCGTCGTCGGGGGCGTCTGGATGGGACTCGCCCACGTGGTCGGCGGCGCCGTGCGCCGCATGGGGACCCTGCGCACCGACGTGCCCGCGGAGTCGCTGCGGGACGGGGGCGCCCTGTTCCTGCTGCTGCTCGGGCTGCTCGCCGCGGCCGTCGAGTGGTGGAACCTGCCCGGGGCGTCCGTGCCGTGGCTGGCGGTCCCCGCCGTCGCGGTGCACGAGGTCCTCGCCGGGACCTTCGGCTGGGTGGCCCTGGTGCTGCCCCTGCCCCTCGTGGGCTTCGCGCTGCGCCGCTTCCGCCACCCCGAGGACACCGCGGCCAACAACCGCATCGCCATCGGGCTGGGGGCCGCCGTCGTCGCCGGCTCGGGGATGGCGCACGTACTCCTCGGGCAACCGTCCCCGAGCCAGGGCCAGGACGCCCTCCGCGGCGCCGGCGGGTACGTGGGCTTCCTCGCCGCCGACCCGCTCAGCGCCCTCATCACCCCGGTGGGGGCCGGCGCCGTCTTCGTCGCCGCCCTGTTCCTGTCGGTGCTCGTGGTCACCGCGACCCCCGTGAACCTCATCCTGCCCCGACTGCGGCAGGGCTACTGGCGGCTGATGGGCCAGGACGGACCGGTCTCGGCGACCGACGTGTCCGCAGCCCGGCACGACCGCTCGTACCTGGACGAGCACTCCGCGCGCGCCGAGGCCGCCAAGACCCGGCGCGAGAAGCGCCGCGAGCGCAAGGCGGCGGAGGCCGAGCGGCGCGCCCTCGACGGCTACCGCGGGGACGAGGCCTTCGAGCGCGCCGTCGTCGACGAGGAGGCCGCCGACGGCCAGGCTCCCACCCGCGTCTTCGACGTCGACTCCGCGCGCGCCGCCCGGCAGCGGGCCGCCGCGGGGGCCGCGGCGGCGGCCGGGACCGCCGAGCCGGCGCCCGCCGCCGAGCTGGAGCCGGGCGACGGCCCGCGGCCGGGCCAGAAGCGGCCGACCCAGGAGCAGCTCGCCGCCCGCCGGCTGCGCCGGGAGCAGGGCCTCGAGCCGGCGGCGGACACCGCCGCGGGCTCCGGGTCCCCGGCGCTCGAGGACGTGGCCGCCGAGCCCACCGGCTCCACGTCCGTCACCGCCCGCACCCACACCCCCGAGTCGCCCATCCCCGCCCGGGCGGAGCAGCTCAAGCTCGAGGGCGACATCGCCTACTCCCTGCCCGTGCCCGGCGCGCTCGTGCAGGGCCCCCCGCCGAAGGAGCGCTCCGAGGCCAACGACGCCGTGGTCGCCGCCCTGACGAGCGTGCTGGAGCAGTTCAACGTGGACGCGGTGGTCACCGGGTTCTCCCGCGGACCCACCGTCACCCGGTACGAGATCGAGCTGGGCTCCGGCACGAAGGTCGAGCGCGTCACGGCGCTGTCCAAGAACATCGCCTACGCCGTGGCCTCCGCCGACGTGCGGATCCTCTCGCCGATCCCGGGCCGGTCCGCGATCGGCATCGAGATCCCGAACACCGACCGCGAGACCGTGTCCCTGGGCGACGTCCTGCGCTCGCACAACGCCCGCAAGACGGAGCACCCCATGGTCATGGGCGTGGGCAAGGACGTGGAGGGCGGCTACGTGGTGGCCAACCTCGCGAAGATGCCCCACCTGCTCGTCGCCGGCGCCACCGGTGCGGGCAAGTCGAGCTTCGTGAACTCGATGATCGTCTCGCTGCTGATGCGGGCCACCCCGGACGAGGTGCGGATGGTCATGGTCGACCCGAAGCGGGTCGAGCTCACCGCCTACGAGGGCGTGCCCCACCTGATCACCCCGATCATCACCAACCCCAAGAAGGCCGCCGAGGCGCTGCAGTGGGTCGTGCGGGAGATGGACGCCCGCTACGACGACCTCTCGCACTACGGGTACAAGCACGTCGACGACTTCAACAAGGCCGTGCGCAACGGCAAGGTCCAGCCCGAGCCCGGCTCGAAGCGCGTGATCCGGCCGTACCCGTACCTGCTCGTCATCGTGGACGAGCTCGCGGACCTCATGATGGTCGCCCCGCGTGACGTCGAGGACGCGATCGTGCGGATCACCCAGCTCGCCCGGGCCGCCGGCATCCACCTGGTGCTCGCCACGCAGCGTCCCTCCGTGGACGTGGTCACCGGGCTGATCAAGGCCAACGTGCCCTCCCGGATGGCGTTCGCGACGTCCTCGGTCACCGACTCCCGCGTGGTCCTGGACCAGCCGGGCGCCGAGAAGCTCATCGGCCAGGGCGACGCCCTGTTCCTGCCGATGGGCGCCTCCAAGCCGATGCGCGTGCAGGGCGCGTGGGTCTCCGAGTCGGAGATCCACGAGGTCGTCGACCACGTCAAGGGCCAGATGAAGGCCCACTACCGCCAGGACGTGGTGCAGGAGGCCCCCAAGAAGACCATCGACGAGGACATCGGCGACGACCTCGACGTCCTGCTGCAGGCCACCGAGCTCGTGGTGACCACCCAGTTCGGGTCGACCTCCATGCTCCAGCGCAAGCTGCGCGTCGGCTTCGCCAAGGCCGGCCGGCTCATGGACCTGCTGGAGTCCCGCGGCGTCGTCGGCCCCTCGGAGGGGTCCAAGGCGCGGGACGTGCTCGTCAAGCCCGACGACCTCGCCGCGACCCTCGCCGTGATCCGGGGCGAGGAGCCCCCGGCACCGGCGGCCGGGTCCGGCGGCTCGGTGGACTACGGCGAGGACCCGGTCGAGGCGTCGCTGGCCCGGACCGCGACCGACCACGGCGACGGCGCCGAGGACCCCGAGGGCTCCGAGGACGCCTGGCAGCTGACCGGCCGCTGAGCCGACCCGACCCGACCCACCAGGAAGCGAGCACCCGATGAGCCCCGCGGACCCGGCGTCCAACCTGAACCTCCCGAACGCGCTGACCGCCCTGCGCATCGTGCTGGTGCCCTTCTTCGTCTGGTTCCTGTGGGCGGGGGGCACCCAGGGGGAGGACTCGCTCGGCATGCGGTGGGCCGCCCTGGTGGTCTTCGCGGTCGCGATGTACACGGACAAGCTCGACGGCGACATCGCCCGGGCGCGCGGACTGATCACGAGCTTCGGCAAGATCGCCGACCCCATCGCCGACAAGCTCCTCACGGGCGCGGCCTTCGTGGTGCTCTCCATGCTCGGCGAGCTGTGGTGGTGGGTGACCGTGGTGATCCTCGTCCGGGAGTGGGGGATCACGCTGCTGCGCTTCGTCGTCATCCGCTACGGGGTCATGGCGGCCTCGAAGGGCGGCAAGCTCAAGACGGTGCTGCAGACCGTCGCCCTGCTGCTCCTGCTGCTGCCGCTGGTGCCGCTGGTCGGCGCGTGGTGGCCGTGGCTGGGCTGGACGGCCATGGGCGCCGCCCTCGTGGTCACGGTCGTGACCGGCGTGGACTACGTCGTCAAGGCGGGGCAGCTGCGGCGGCGGGCGCTGGCCGAGCGGGACGCGGCGTGAGGCAGCCGCAGCCGGCCGCCCGGGCGCTCGTCGAGGAGGCCGTGCGCCGGGGCGTCACCATCGCGACCGCGGAGTCCCTCACCGGCGGCGCCCTGGCCGCGGCCGTCGTCGACGTGCCGGGCGCCTCGGCGTGCTTCGAGGGCGGCGTCGTCGCCTACGCCAACCGGGTCAAGACCGAGGTCCTCGGCGTCCCCGCGCGGCTGCTCGCCGAGCGCGGCTCCGTCGACCCGGACGTCGCGGTCGCCATGGCGGAGGGCGCCCGCCGCCGCCTCGGCACGGAGTGGGCCGTCGCCACGACGGGCGCCGCCGGCCCCGAGCCGCACGACGGCAAGCCCGTGGGCACCGTCTACCTGGGGGTGGCCGGTCCGGACGGCTCCGCCGTCCACGAACTGGTCGCGTCGGGGGACCGGGCCGGGATCCGGGCGGCCGCCGTGCGCGCCGCACTGGAGCGGCTCACCGCGGCCCTGGTGCTCCCAGCCAACTCCCAGTGAAAAATCGCCCCTTGCGGGGAAGAATGGAACCGTCAGCGGGGTTAGCAATGATCGCAGGCTCGAGTTGAGCCGATCGAAGTCAAGATGTCGACCGGCCGGCGCCGGGACACCGTCCGCAGCAGGCGGTGAAGCTGCCGCACACACGAGGAGACAAGCGATTCACATGACGAAGCAACCCGTGTCCGTCAATGGCGTCGTCCGTTGGAAGGACGTGGGACTGGACGACGACGACAGCACCGAGACGAAGGACATGAAGATGGGCGTACTCCGCCAGGAGATCGGTGAGGTTCTGCGCAGCGTTCGACAGCGCCAGGGACGCACCCTCCGAGAGGTCTCCCACAGCGCCCGCGTCTCCCTCGGCTACCTCAGCGAGGTGGAGCGCGGCCAGAAGGAGGCCTCCTCCGAGCTGCTCGCGTCGATCTGCGCCGCTCTCGACATCCCGATGTCCCAGATGCTGCGCGAGGTCGCGGACCGCCTGGCCTACGCCGAGGGCCTGCTGGTCCCGGACACGGTGCCGAGCGATCTCACCGAGCAGTACTCGCGGGAGTTCGGCCGCGTCAACGGCGGCGAGGCCGCCGCGGCCGGCGCCCGCTGATCCGCCCGGGCGCTCCGCCGCCCGTCCACGACGTCCCGGAG
>NZ_JBHVDI010000102.1:0-13430 GCF_042802875.1 Kocuria sp. NPDC057446
CGGCCGGCCGGCCGGGGGTGCTCGGGGCGGCTGCGCCCGGAGCGCTGGTAGACGTCCACGGCGCGGGCGGCGAGCCGGGCCAGGCTGCCGAGGTTCAGCTTCATGCGCCCACTCTAGCCAGGGGCGCTCCGGCGTCGTCGGGACCCCTGCGGGGCGAAATGGCCCTCCATGACCGAACGTGGGAAACTGGACAGTTGAATCCCCGGCGCAGTCCACCCGCCGGTAGCCCCAGGACCTGCCGGAAGCGTCGTTCTCCCGGAGAAAGGACCGCCCGTGTCACCGCTGGCCGTCAATGCCCCGGTTCCCGCCTCGACCGACCCGTCGATCCTCCGCAACTTCTGCATCATCGCCCACATCGACCACGGCAAGTCGACCCTCGCGGACCGGATGCTGCAGGCCACCGGCGTGGTCACCACGCGGGAGATGAAGGCCCAGTACCTGGACCGGATGGACATCGAGCGCGAGCGCGGGATCACCATCAAGTCCCAGGCGGTGCGGATGCCGTGGAACGTGGCGGGCACGGACTACGCGCTGAACATGATCGACACCCCGGGCCACGTGGACTTCACCTACGAGGTCTCCCGCTCCCTGGCCGCCTGCGAGGGCGCCCTGCTGCTGGTGGACGCCGCGCAGGGCATCGAGGCGCAGACCTTGGCCAACCTGTACCTGGCCATGGAGAACGACCTCACGATCATCCCGGTGCTGAACAAGATCGACCTGCCCGCGGCCCAGCCGGAGAAGTACGCCCAGGAGCTGGGCAACCTCATCGGCGTGGACCCCGGCGACGTGCTGCGCGTCTCCGGCAAGACCGGTGAGGGCGTCGAGGCGCTGCTGGACCGGATCGTGGAGCTCGTGCCCGCCCCGCAGGGCGAGGCGGACGCGCCCTCGCGGGCCATGATCTTCGACTCCGTCTACGACACCTACCGCGGCGTGGTCACCTACGTCCGGGTGGTCGACGGCCGGCTCACCCCGCGCGAGCGGATCCGGATGATGTCCACCGGCGCGCAGCACGAGCTGCTCGAGATCGGCGTCATCTCGCCCGAGCCGAAGCCCACGGAGGGACTGGGCGTGGGGGAGGTGGGCTATCTGATCACCGGCGTCAAGGACGTGCGCCAGTCCCGGGTGGGGGACACCGTGACCAACCACCAGCGGCCGGCCGCCGAGAACCTGGGCGGCTACGAGGACCCCAAGCCCATGGTCTTCTCGGGGCTGTTCCCCATCGACGGCTCCGACTACCCGGTGCTGCGCGACGCCCTCGACAAGCTCCAGCTCAACGACGCCGCTTTGGTCTACGAGCCCGAGAACTCCGCGGCGCTGGGCTTCGGCTTCCGGTGCGGGTTCCTCGGCCTGCTGCACCTCGAGATCGTCCGGGAGCGCCTCGAGCGCGAGTTCAACCTCGACCTGATCTCCACGGCGCCCTCGGTGAGCTACAACGTGACCCTCGAGGACCGCTCCGAGCGGGCGGTCACGAACCCGTCCGAGTTCCCCGAGGGGAAGATCGCCGAGATCCGCGAGCCCATGGTCGCCGCGACGGTCCTCGCCCCGTCCGAGTTCATCGGCGCGATCATGGAGCTGTGCCAGTCCAAGCGCGGTCAGCTCAAGGGCATGGACTACCTCTCCGAGGACCGGGTGGAGCTGCGCTACCGGCTGCCCCTGGCCGAGATCGTCTTCGACTTCTTCGACCAGCTGAAGTCCCGCACCAAGGGCTACGCGTCCCTGGACTGGAAGGCCGAGGGCGAGGAGGCCGCCGACCTGGTCAAGGTGGACATCCTGCTGCAGGGCGAGCCGGTGGACGCCTTCAGCGCGATCACCCACCGGGACAAGGCCTATGCCTACGGGGTGATGATGACCGGCAAGCTGCGCGAGCTCATCCCGCGCCAGCAGTTCGAGGTGCCCATCCAGGCCGCCATCGGCTCCCGGGTGATCGCCCGCGAGAACATCCGGGCGATCCGCAAGGACGTGCTCTCCAAGTGCTACGGCGGCGACATCTCGCGCAAGCGCAAGCTGCTCGAGAAGCAGAAGGAGGGCAAGAAGCGGATGAAGATGGTGGGCCGTGTCGAGGTCCCCCAGGAGGCGTTCGTCGCGGCGCTGTCCTCCGACGAGTCCGGGGCGAAGGACAAGAAGAAGTAGTGGCTCCCGCCCAGCCGGAGGGCCCGCCCGGCCCGCTCGACGGACTGCTGCCGCCCTCCGCCGCGGAGGGCTCCGCCGAGCGCACGCTCAGCCTCTACGTGCACGTGCCGTTCTGCGCGGTCCGGTGCGGGTACTGCGACTTCAACACCTACACGGCCGTGGAGCTGGGTCCCGGGGTGTCCCAGGACGCCTACGCCGCCGACGCCGCGGCGGAGGTCCGCTGGGCGCGCCGGGTGCTGGAGGACTCCGGGGCGGCCCCCCGCCGGTTGCACAGCGTGTTCTTCGGCGGCGGCACCCCGACGCTGCTGCCCGCCGAGGACCTCGCCGCGGTCCTCTCGCAGGCCCGGGAGAGCTTCGGGCTCACCGAGGGCGCGGAGGTGACCACCGAGGCGAACCCGGACTCCGTGACGCCGGAGTCCCTGGCGGTGCTCGCGGAGGCCGGGGTGACCCGGGTGTCCTTCGGCATGCAGTCGGCCGTCCCGCACGTGCTCGCCGTCCTGGACCGCACGCACGACCCCGACAACGTGCCGCGCGCCGTGCGGTGGGCGCGGGAGGCCGGTCTGGGCGTCAGCGTGGACCTCATCCACGGCACCCCGGGGGAGTCCCTGGCCGACTGGGAGCACTCGGTGCGCACGGCGGTGGGCTACGAGCCCGACCACGTCTCCGCGTACGCGCTGATCATCGAGGACGGCACGAAGCTCGCGGCGCGGATGCGGCGCGGGGAGGTCCCCCCGATCGACGAGGACGACCAGGCCGACAAGTACGAGCTCGCGGACCGCCTCCTCGCCGAGGCCGGCTTCGAGTGGTACGAGGTGAGCAACTGGGCCCGGCCCGCCCGCGGCGCGGACGCCGGGGCCCACCGCAGCCGGCACAACCTCGCCTACTGGCGCAACCAGGACTGGTGGGGGATCGGCCCCGGGGCGCACTCGCACGTGGGCGGGACGCGCTGGTGGAACCTGAAGCACCCCGTGCCCTACACGCACCGGGTGCGCGCGGGGCAGTCACCGGCGGCGGGGCGGGAGATCCTCGACGCGGACACCCGGCACGTCGAGCGGGTGATGCTCGAGGCCCGGATCCGGGACGGCCTGCCCGTCACGGCCCTCGACGACGACGGGCGGGCGGCGGTGGGCGGGCTGATCGCCGACGGACTGGTGGAGCCGGCGGCCGCGCTGCGCGGCACGGTGGTGCTCACCCTGCGGGGCCGGCTGCTGGGCGACGCCGTGGTGCGGCGGCTGCTCGCCTGACGGCTCTGCTGGGCACGGGTCCCCGGGAACCGGTGCCCGTCCGGAGACGCTCCGGGAGGACGCCGCGTCAGCCGCGGGCGGAGCGCTGCCGGGACCGCTCGCGGAGCCGCTCGGCGAGCCGGTCGTGGAGGCGGGTGTTGAAGCGGTAGCGGTGCGGCTCCCCGCGGTTGACCCGGACCCCGCCGATCAGGGAGCCGACGGCGAGCAGCAGCCACGCGGCGGCGGCCGCGAGCGCGAAGAGCCACCCGATGAACGGCACCGGGGCGAGCAGGATCCCGGCCACCACCACGAGGGTCGGCAGCAGGGTGAAGTTCATCGCCTCCCGCGACTCCTGCTCGGTGAACGGGCCCCGGCCGCGGAACACGCGGTGGACCAGGAACGAGGGGAGGAAGCCGACGACGCCGCCGAAGTGCGCCACGGTCGCCCACTGGTGGTCCTCGGTGACGGTCAGCGGCTGGGCCACGGGGGAGAGGCCCTCGAACGGGGCCCCGGCGTTCTCGCGGCTCGATCGGGGGTCGGTCTGCACGGGCACGGAGGTCCTTCGGCGGTGGGCCCGCGGCGGCGCCGCGGAGGGTGGGTGGGACACGACCATCCTACCGACCGGTCCGCCGCGCGGGGACCGCCCCCGCGCACGTGTGCCTTTGTGACGATCCGCTGGTCGCCGCCTGTGTGCGGGGTCGGCAGCGGGTCAGGACCCGGGCGCCGTGAGGAAGTCGATGAGCTCCTCGACCCGTCCCAGCAGGGACGGCTCGAGGTCGGCGTAGCTGTCCACGCGGGAGAGGATGTGCTGCCAGGCCCGGCCCAGGTCGCCCGGGGTGCGGTGCGGCCAACCCAGGGCGGCCGCGGTGCCGGTCTTCCAGTCGGTGCCCCGGGGCACCACGGGCCAGGCCCCGACGCCGAGCGTGCGCGGCTTCACCGCCTGCCAGATGTCGACGTACGGGTGGCCGAGCACCAGGACGTTGCCCGCGGCGCCGGGCAGGCGCATCGTCTCCGCGGCGATCCGGGACTCCTTGGAGCCGGCCACGAGGTGGTCGACGAGGATCCCCAGCCGCCGCCCGGGACCCGGCCCGAACTCCCGCACGGCGGCGGGCAGGTCGTCGATGCCGTGCAGCGGCTCCACGACGATGCCCTCGACCGCCAGGTCGTGCCCCCAGACCTTGGCCACCAGCTCGGCGTCGTGGTAGCCCTCGACCCACACGCGGGAGGCCTTGGCGGTGCTCGCGCGCAGCCCCTCGACGGCCACGGAGCCCGAGCGCGTCCGGGAGGGCTTCCGCGCGGCGGGGGCCCGGCGGGGCTCGACGACGACCACGGGCTCGCCCTCGAGCAGGAAGCCCGGTCCCAGGGGGAACGCCTTGACCCGTCCCCGCCGGTCCTCGAGGCCCATCACCCGCATCCCGCCGATGGTCTCCAGGGACACGACGGCGCCGACCCAGCCGGTCGTGACGTCCTCCAGGAGCATCCCCGGGGCGACCGGGACCTCCGCCGACGCCGGCCGGCGTCGGGCCAGGGCGTCGTCGTCGAGGCTGCGCGGCCCCCAGCCGTGCTGGCTCATGGTCGTCCTCCCGGGTCGCGGTGCCGCGCGTCCGGCGCGGATCAGCCGGAAGCGTACCAAACCCGGGGCGGCGACCCGGCCGTCGGACACGGGGGCTACACTGGACGGCGTTAGCACTGTGCCCGCCCGAGTGCCAGGAGTGCGCGGTGGGCGGGAACGAGCCGGGGGAGGAGCGACGTGAACCATCCGAGACGACTGCAGATCCTGCAGGCCATCGTGGAGGACTACGTGCACTTCCGCGAGCCCGTGGGCTCCAAGGCCCTCGTGGACCGGCACCGGCTCGGCGTCTCCTCGGCCACCGTGCGCAACGACATGGCCGCGCTCGAGGAGGAGGGCCTGATCGCGGCCCCCCACACGAGCTCCGGCCGGATCCCCACGGACAAGGGCTACCGCACGTTCGTCGACCAGATCGCGGCCGTCAAGCCGCTCTCGGGCCCCGAGCGGCGGGCCATCCAGCGGCTGCTCGACGACGCCGCCGACATCGACGACGTCATGGAGCGCACCGTGCGGCTGCTCGCGCAGCTGACCCAGCAGGTCGCGGTGGTGCAGTACCCGCACGCATCCGGGGTCACCGTGCGCCACGTCGAGGTCGTCGACCTCGGCGCCGGCCGCGTGCTCGTGGTGCTGATCCCGACCAACGGCCGGGTGGCGCAGCGCGTCGCCGTGCTGCGGGCGCCCCTCGAGGAGTCCCAGCTGCTCGAGCTGCGCGCCCGGGTGCTGGCCGCCGTGGTCGGGCGCTCCCTGACCGCGGTCCCGGACGCCCTCGCGGTGCTGACCGCGTCCACCGCCCCGCCGCTGCAGCCCGCCGCGGCCGCCGTGGCGGAGGCCGTCGGCGCCCTCGCGGCCGGCGGGGCCGAGCACCGGATGGTGATGGCCGGCACGGCCAACCTCGCCCGCGCCACCGGGGACTTCCACCTGAGCATCGGCCCCGTCCTCGAGGCCCTCGAGGAGCAGGTGGTGATGCTCCGGCTGCTCTCCGAGATGGAGCAGGACGCCCGCGGGGTCGCCGTGCGGATCGGCACGGAGAACGCCGAGGGCCCCCTGGCGGAGGCCGCCGTCGTCGCCACCGGGTACGGGCCGCAGTCGAAGGTGGGGGTCGTCGGCCCCATGCGGATGGACTACCCGTCCACGATGGCCGCCGTGCGTGCCGTCGCCCGCTACCTCTCCCGTATCCTCGGGGGCTGAGCCCCCGCGGGCCCCGTCCCCGGGGCCCTCCCGCAGCACCCACCACAGACCTCTCGACAGAACGGACCACGGTGAGCGATCACTACGAGACCCTGGGCGTGTCCCGGGACGCCAGCCAGGAAGAGATCAAGAAGGCCTACCGCAAGAAGGCCCGCCGGCTGCACCCCGACGTCAACCCCGGCCCCGAGGCCGCCGAGGACTTCAAGCGCCTCTCCCACGCCAACGACGTCCTCTCCGACCCGGAGAAGCGGCGCGTCTACGACGCGACCGGCAACGAGAACGGCACCGACACCGGCTTCGGCGGCGGCTTCCCCGGCACGGGCTTCGGCTTCGCCGACATCTTCGACACCTTCTTCCAGGGCGCCGGCGGCCCCGGCTCCGGCCGGCGCGGTCCCGCCTCCCGCACCCGCCAGGGCCAGGACGCCCTGATCAACGTGCGGGTCTCCCTCCGGGACGCGGTCTTCGGCACCGAGAAGAAGATCACCGTGGACACGGCCGTGGTCTGCCCCACGTGCGACGGCTCCTGCTGCCAGGCCGGCACCCAGCCGGAGACCTGCGAGGTCTGCCACGGGGCCGGCCAGGTGCAGCGCCAGGTCCAGTCGATCCTCGGCACCGTGGTCACGGCGGCGCCCTGCGCCACCTGCCAGGGCTTCGGCACGGTCATCAAGCACCCGTGCCACGAGTGCTACGGCGAGGGCCGGGTGCGCGACCGCCGCCCGCTGACCGTCAAGATCCCCGCCGGCGTTTCCACCGGAAACCGGATCCGGCTCTCCGGACAGGGCGAGGCCGGCACCGCCGGAGGGCCGAACGGCGACCTCTACGTGGAGCTCAAGGTCGACCCCGACCCGACGTTCGAGCGCCAGGGCGACGACCTGCACGCCCGCGTCCGGGTGCCCATGACCTCCGCGGCCCTCGGCACCACCGTGACCCTCGAGACCTTCGACGGCGAGCGCGAGGTGCCCGTGGGCCCCGGCACGCAGACCGGCCACACCGTGACCCTGCACGAGCTGGGGGCCACCCGGCTGCGCGGCGGCGGCCGGGGCGAGCTGTTCGTGCACCTGGAGGTCGAGACCCCCACGGGCCTCGACGACGAGCAGCGCGAGCTGCTCGAGCAGCTGTCCCGGCTGCGCGGCGAGGACCAGTCCACCGGCACCACCCTGAACTCCCCGGCCGGCTCCGGCGGGTTCTTCTCCCGGCTCAAGGACCGGTTCTCCGACCTGTGAGCCTGCCGGTCTTCAAGGTCGAGCCGGGCCGGCTGGCCGGCCTCGGGCCGGGGGCGGCCCTCACCGTCACCGGCCCGGAGGCGCGGCACGCCGTCACCGTGCGCCGGCTCGCGCCCGGCGAGCGCCTCGAGCTCGTCGACGGCGCGGGGACCCGGGCCACCGCGGAGCTGCGCGCGGGGGACCGGGACAGCATGGAGGTCGGCGTCGTCGCCGTGACCACCGAGCCCGCCCGCACGCCCCGGCTCGTCCTGGTCCAGGCCCTCGCCAAGGGGGAACGGGACCTCATGGCCGTGGAGACGGCCACCGAGCTGGGGATCGACGCCGTGGTGCCCTGGCAGGCGGACCGCTCGATCGTGCGCTGGAAGAAGGAGCGCGCCGCCAAGAGCCACGAGAAGTGGGTGCACACCGTCGCGGCCGCCGCGAAGCAGTCCCGGCGGGCCGCCTGGCCCGAGGTGCTGCCCCTGTGCACCACCCGGGAGCTGACCCGCCTCCTCGCCGAACCGGGCACCCGCGCCCTGGTGCTGCACGAGGAGGCCCACGAGCCCCTCGCCGGTCTGCCGGGCGTCGCCGGCACCCCGTGGGAGGACACCGGCCGGATCCTGCTGGTCGTCGGTCCCGAGGGCGGCATCGCCCCCGCCGAGCTCGAGGCCCTGGCCGCCGCGGGGGCCCTCCCGGTCCGGCTCGGCCCCGAGGTGCTGCGCAGCTCCACCGCCGGACCGGCCGCGGTGGCGGTGCTCAGCGCGGCCCTCGGCCGCTGGGCGCCCGGGAGCCGCTGAGCCCTCGGCCGGACGGTGCGATCGGCCCGGTCCACTGGGTCGGCCCGCTCGGCCGGGTCAGCCGGGGAGGACCTGCACGTCCTTGTCGTCGCGCACCGTCCCGCCCCCGGCGTCCCGTCCGACGACCGTCACGACGTAGTCGCCCGGCTCCAGGTCGAGCTCCGCCCGGAACCCGGCCGCCCCGTCCTCGCGCGGGACGGCGTCGGCGGGACCGCCCGAGACGCGTTCCCCGTCCGGACCGGTCACCGACCACCGGCTCCCGCGGACGCCGTCCAGGGTCCGGCCGGAGACGGTGAGGGAGCCCTCGGAGCGCTCGTCCTGCCGCGGCTCGTCGAGCCAGACCTGCGCCTCCACGTCCTCGTCGGGCCGGAGCGGGTCGTCGAGGCGCACGGACCCGAAGACCTCCTGGCCGGGCCGGCCGTCCACGAGCACCACCACCTCGGCGTCGGCGCTGCCGGGCAGCAGCCCCGCCGTGACCGCCGCGGCGGTCACCGTGTGCGCGAGCTGCTGGAGGGCGAGCCGGGCCTCCCGCTCCTCGAGGTCCGCGCGGAAGGCCCCGGAGGGCAGGTCCACGGTGATGGTCCCGCCCGGGGACGTCGAGGCGCCCACGCGCTCCACCGGGGACCACAGCGTCCGGTAGTCCGGGTCCTCGGGGGCCGCCCCGGTCATCAGCGAGGCCGCGGCCGAGATGGGGTCCACGGCCGCGGCCGCCTCGGAGGCGTCGCGGAACTCGCGGAACAGCCGCTCCTCGCCGTCCGCGCTGCCCACCCAGTACACGGGCAGCCTCGTCGTGGCCACCCTGCCGTCGGCGGTGCTCGCCGCGGTGGACGAGACGGGGGCCGTGCCCGTCGCGGAGACCGTGGCCCCGGGGCCGGTGTCCGCGCCGGGAGCGCACGCGCCGAGGGCCAGGACGGCCACGGCGGACAGGGCGAGCGCGGGGAGCACGCCGCGGGCGGGCCGGGAACGGGCGGTGGACATGGGGGGACGTGCACCTCGGCTCTCCGGGGTCGGGTGGGGGGCGGTGCCGGCACCGGGGGAGGCCGCACCCGTCCCCCGTCCGGAGGACCGGACCATTCCAGCACAGCGGCCGCGGAGGCCCCCAGCCGAGGAGCCCCCGCGGCCGTGACCGATACCAAATCGCAATGTCCGGCCGGCGACCGCCGGGGCCGGAGGCGCGCGGTACCCTGGGAGCAGGACGAGTCCCGTCCGCCGTCCCCACCACGGCGACCCACGAGAGAGCGAGAGCGCGGCCCCCGCGGCCGGACCCATGACTGAGACGCTGCCCGGCACCACGCACCCCCTGACGGCCCGCACCGTCATCACCTTCCCCGACCGCGAGACGATGGTCCGCTGCCTCGGCTCCGGGGACGACACCCTGCGCCAGGTGGAGACGGCGTTCCCGGGCCTCACGACCAGCCCGCGCGGTCTCGAGCTCGGCATCGAGGGCCCGAGCGGGCCCGTGCAGATCGTCGCGACCCTCTTCGACGAGCTGAAGGTCCTGGCCGGCCGCGAGACCGCGGTGACCCCCCAGGTCATCACGCAGCTGCTCGAGCTGATCGGTCGGGACCTCACCGCCCGCCCCAGCGGCGCCCTGACCCAGAACATCCTCTCCAGCCGCGGCCGCAAGATCCGTCCCAAGACGCTGCACCAGAAGGCCTACGTCGACGCCATCGACGAGCACACCGTGGTCTTCGGCATCGGCCCCGCCGGCACGGGCAAGACCTACCTGGCGATGGCCAAGGCCGTGCAGGCGCTGCAGGCCAAGGAGGTGTCCCGGATCATCCTCACGCGCCCGGCCGTGGAGGCGGGGGAGCGCCTCGGATTCCTGCCCGGGACGCTCAGCGAGAAGATCGACCCGTACCTGCGCCCGCTCTACGACGCCTTGCACGACATGATGGACCCGGACTCGATCCCGCGCCTCCTGGAGGCCGGCACCATCGAGGTCGCCCCGCTCGCCTACATGCGCGGCCGCACCCTCAACGACGCGTTCATCATCCTCGACGAGGCGCAGAACACGACGCCCGAGCAGATGAAGATGTTCCTCACCCGGCTGGGCTTCGGCTCAAAGATGGTCGTCACCGGGGACGTCACCCAGGTGGACCTGCCGGGGAGCGCGGCCTCGGGTCTGCGCCAGGTCCAGCACGTGCTCGGCGGCGTCCAGGACGTCGCGTTCACGGAGATGACCGCGGAGGACGTGGTGCGCCACGAGCTCGTGGGCCGGATCGTCAGCGCCTACGACGCGTTCGACACGACCAACCGGCACCGCAACGAGCGGCGCCGGCGCAAGGAGGACGCCCGGGCCGCCCGCGACGCCGCGCCTGCCGGTCCGGACGGGGCGGAGGGCTGATGGCCGTCGAGTTCGACCTCCAGGTCGACCCGCGCGATCTCCCCGCGGAGGAGCGCGCGGCCTGGGACGCGGTCGACGTCGAGCAGCTGGGCCGGCTCGCCGAGCACGTCCTGGCTCGCCTGCACGTCCACCCCGGGGCGGAGCTGTCGATCGCCGTCGTCGACGAGGACGAGATGGCGCGCCTGCACGTGGAGTGGATGGACCTGCCCGGCCCCACGGACGTCCTGTCCTTCCCGATGGACGAGCTGCGCCCCGGGACCGAGGAGGAGCCCGCTGAGGGCACGCTGGGCGACATCGTGCTGTGCCCGCCGGTGGCCCGCCGGCAGGCGGAGGCCGGGGGCCACTCCGTCGCGGACGAGCTGTGCCTGCTCACCACCCACGGCATCCTGCACCTGCTGGGCCACGACCACGCCGAGCCCGGTGAGCGGCAGGTCATGTTCGCCCTCCAGCGGGACCTGCTCACCGAGTTCCTCGGCCGGCCCGCCCCGGTCGAGACCATGGAGTAGCGGCCCATGGTGACCACCGCCGTCCTGGTCGTCGCGGCGATCGTGTTCCTGGGGACCGCCTTCGTCCTCACGGCCGCCGAGACCGGTCTGACCTACCTGCCCCGCGCGGACGTCGAGGCCATCACCCGGGACGCCCCCGGCTCCTCGGCCGCGCGGGTCCTGGCCACGCCCACCGCGCACCTGCAGGCACTGCGCTTCTGGAGCGTGTGGTTCGAGACGGCCTCCGCCGTGGCGGTGGCCCTCGCGATGTTCGACGGCCTCGACGACGTCTGGCTGGCCGGGCTCCTGGCCACCGTGGTGATGGCCGCCGTCGGCTTCGTCCTCACCGGCGTCTCGCCCCGGCAGGTCGGGCGCAGCCATCCGGCCGGCACCGTCCGGGCCACGGCCGGCCTCGTGCGCGTGCTGCGGCTCGTGCTCGGGCCGCTCCCGGGGATGCTCGTGCGCCTGGGCTCGTCGGTCGCCCCGGACGCGGGGCGCACCTCGCCCGGGTACCTGACCGAGCAGGAGCTGCTCGAGTTCGTGGACCGGTCCACGGGCCAGGCCCTCATCGAGGACAACGAGGCGGAGCTGCTGCACTCGGTCTTCGACCTCGACGACACCAACGTCCGGGCCGTCATGGTGCCCCGCACCGACATGGTCACCGTCGACGACGACGACACCGTGGACGACGCCCTGAACCTGTTCTTCCGCTCCGGCTACTCCCGCATCCCGGTGATCGGGGAGTCCGCCGACGACGTCCTCGGCATCCTGTACCAGAAGGACCTCGCGGAGAAGGTGCACCGGCTGGGCACCGGGCTGCGGCTCGCCGGACTCTCCGAGCTCGCCCGGGAGGTCCGCTACGTGCCCGAGTCCAAGAAGGTCAACGAGCTGCTGCGCGAGATGCAGCTCGAGTCGATCCACGTGGCCGTCGTGGTCGACGAGTACGGCGGCACCGCCGGTCTCGTGACCCTGGAGGACCTCATCGAGGAGCTGCTCGGGGAGATCGTCGACGAGTACGACCGGGAGAAGCCCGAGGTCGCCGAGCTCGGCGACGGCCGCTACCGCGTCTCCGCCCGGCTGGCCGTCGAGGACCTGGGCGACCTGTTCGGCCTCGACCTCGAGGACGACGAGGTGGACACGGCCGGCGGCCTGCTCGCCAAGTCCATCGGCCGGGTGCCCATCGTGGGCTCCCGCGCCACCGTCGAGGGCATCGTCCTCGAGGCCGTGACCCTGGAGGGCCGCCGCAACCGGGTGGGCCAGCTCGAGGTCCGCCGGGACCCCGACTGGGTCCCCCCGGGCTCCACGGCCGTGGAGCCCGCCGCCCAGGAGTCCGAGGAGGAGACCCACCACCATGTCTGAGCCCACCCCCGCCGTGCCCCCCGGGGCCGGCGAGCCCGCCGCCGGGGAGCCCGTCCCGTTCCGCGCCGGGTTCGCCGTGCTGGTCGGCCGCCCCAACGCCGGCAAGTCCACGCTGACCAACGCCCTGGTCGGGCAGAAGGTCGCCATCACGTCGAGCCGGCCGCAGACCACGCGGCACACCATCCGGGGCATCGTGCACCGGCCCGAGGGCCAGCTCGTGCTCGTGGACACCCCGGGGCTGCACCGGCCCCGGACGCTGCTCGGCGAGCGGCTCAACGACCTCGTGGCCGACACCCTCGCCGAGGTCGACGTCATCGGCTTCTGCGTGCCCGCCGACGAGAAGATCGGCCCCGGGGACCGGTTCATCGCCCAGCAGCTCGCGGCCTCCGGGAACAAGCCGGTGGTGGCCATCGTCACGAAGACGGACACCGTCTCGCGCGCCGAGCTCGCCGAGCAGCTGCTGGCGGTCACGGAGCTGGGCCGCTCCGTCATGGAGGCCGAGCACCGGGTCCGCGCCGAGCGTGCCGAGCGGGCCGCCCGCAAGCCCCGGCACCGGTCCGGGGCCGCGCACGCCCCCCGTCCCGACGCCGACGACCCGGGCTGGGCCGACGTCATCCCCGTCTCCGCCGTGGACGGCTTCCAGGTCGAGGCCCTCGCCGGTCTGCTCATCGGCAGGATGCCGGAGTCCCCGGCCCTGTACCCCGACGGTGAGCTGACCGACGAGCCCGAGATGACGATGGTCGCCGAGCTCGTCCGGGAGGCCGCCCTGGAGGGGGTGCGCGACGAGCTGCCGCACTCCCTCGCGGTCGTGGTCGAGGAGATGGTGCCCCGCGAGGGCCGCCCCGAGGACCGCCCGCTGCTCGACGTGCGGGTCAACGTCTACGTCGAACGGTCCTCGCAGAAGGCCATCATCATCGGCAAGGGCGGGGCCCGGCTGCGCGAGATCGGCACCCGGTCCCGGACCGCCATCGAGGCGCTGCTGGGCACGAGGGTGTACCTGGACCTGCACGTGAAGATCGCGAAGGAGTGGCAGCGGGACCCCAAGCAGCTCTCCCGCCTGGGCTTCTGAGCCGCGGGCGGGCCCCGGTCACGCCCGCTGCCCGCCGCGCCGCCCGCCCCGGTCCCGGGG
>NZ_JBHVDI010000103.1:0-13384 GCF_042802875.1 Kocuria sp. NPDC057446
GCCCGTCACCGCGCCCGTCACCGCGCCCGTCGCCGCGCCCCGCGCCACGGCCCTCGCCGCGGCGCGAGTCGCCGCGGTCGCGCGAGCGCCCGTCCCGGCCGTCGCCGCGCGGACCGCCCTTGCGCCCGCCGGGCTCGCCGAGGTCCTCGAGCACCTCGGCGCCGAGCCCCTCGTGGGTGCGCTTGGAGCGGGGGAGCCGGCCCTTGGTGCCCTTCGGGATGCTCAGCTCCTCGTACAGGTGCTCGGAGGAGGAGTAGGTCTCGCGGGGCTCGGGGATGCCGAGCTCCAGGGCCTTGTCGATCAGCCGCCAGCGCGGGACGTCGTCCCAGTCCACGAACGTCACGGCCGTGCCCTTGTTGCCGGCGCGGCCGGTGCGGCCGGTGCGGTGCAGGTAGGTCTTCTCGTCCTCGGGGCACTGGAAGTTGATGACGTGGGTGACGTCCTCGACGTCGATGCCGCGGGCGGCGACGTCCGTGGCCACGAGCACGTCGACCTTGTTGTTGCGGAACGCGCGCAGCGCCTGCTCGCGCGCGCCCTGGCCCAGGTCGCCGTGCAGAGGGGCGGCGGCGAAGCCGCGGCCGATGAGTTCGTCCGCGAGCTTGGCCGCGGCCCGCTTGGTCTTGGTGAACACGATGGTGCGCCCCCGGCCCTCGGCCTGCAGGATCCGCGCCACGACCTCGTCCTTGTCGAGGTGGTGCGCCCGGTAGACCACCTGGCGGATGTCCTTCTTGGTGGCGCCCTCGTCCGGCGCGGCGGCCCGGATGTGCATGGGCTTGGTCATGTAGCGGCGGGCCATGGCCACCACGGGGCCGGGCATCGTCGCCGAGAACAGCATGGTCTGCCGGACCTCGGGCACGGCGGCGAGCAGCTTCTCGACGTCGGGCAGGAACCCGAGGTCGAGCATCTCGTCGGCCTCGTCGAGCACCACGGCCCGGACCGCGGAGAGGTCGAGGTGGCGCTGCCGGTTGAGGTCGATGAGCCGGCCGGGGGTGCCGACGACGACCTCGACGCCGGCCTGCAGCTCCTCGATCTGGGGCTCGTAGGCGCGGCCGCCGTAGATGGTCGCCACGCGGGCGTTGCGGGTCCGGGCGGCGGTCGCGAGGTCGTGGCCGACCTGGACGGCGAGCTCCCGGGTGGGCACCACGATGAGCGCCTGCGGCGCGCCGGGCTTCTTCAGCTGGTCCCACCCGGCGTCGCCGCGGCCCACGACCCGCTGGACCACGGGGATGCCGAAGCCGAGGGTCTTGCCCGTGCCGGTCTTGGCCTGGCCGATGATGTCCTGCCCGGACAGCGCCACCGGCAGGGTCATGGCCTGGATGGGGAAGGGGTGGACGATGCCCTCGGCCGCGAGGGAGTCCACGATGTCCTGGCGCACCCCGAACTCGGCGAAGTCCTGGGGCAGCGGCTCGGGGTGCTCGGTGGTCTCGACGACCACCTCGGGGGCGCCGTCGAGGGCCGCGTCGAGGGTGGTGTCGTCGCCGGGCGCGGCGGTGTCCGGTGCGGTGTCGGTGATGTGGTCGGTCACGGTCGGGTTCCTTCGTTCGGGCACGCCCGCTGGAGGGAGGGACCTCGGGGTCCGGCCTCCGGGCCGCCGTGCTGGCGGACGCCGGGGCGTGCGTTGGGTGGAAGCCGATCGTGAGCGTGCGCCGCCTCGACCGGGCGGGCCACGGGGGCGTGGCGCCCGGATCCGGTCCTGCGCGAGGCCGCCGTGCGGGGCCTGTTCGCGGGGAGCGGGGGCGAGAGGGTGTCTGTCGTTCGTCGGATCGCGGGTACGACCGGTCATCCAGTGCGCTTAACAGTGTAGCCCGACGACCGCGCACGTTCGGTGCGGTCGTCGGGCGGGGTCCGCCGGGCCGGGCGGACGGGGTCCCGGTCGTGCCGGCGCTCAGGCGTCCTTGGTGAAGGGGGTGAAGCCGACCGCGCGCTTCTGCTCGGCGCCGACGGCGGCGTAGCCGATGACGCCGGCGGGCACGACCGTCACGTTGCCCTTGGTGTCCGTCAGGGTCAGCGGGGACCCGGAGGACAGGGCCGCGGTGATCAGCTCCACGGCCTCCGCCGCCTCGAGCGCGGAGTCGACGACGATCTCCCGGGCGACGTGCTGAACACCGATCTTGATTTCCATGGTTCCTCCTGGACGGGGCGGCGGGTGCGTCCCGGTCAGTCTAGGAGGACGCTACTGCCAGTCCTCGTCGATGATCGAGATTCCGCCCCAAGCTAAACGGAAGATCTGGCGCTGCGCCTCGGCCCGGCCGCCAGTGCCCGGGTTGCGGATCCAGTGCACCGCCGCGGTCTGCGCCATGCCGGTGAGCGAGCGGGAGACGAGCACCGCGTGCGGGTGGCTCAGCCCGGCGTTGGGCCCGAGGACCCCGGCGATGGAGTCCGCCACGGCCAGGTGGAAGTTCTCGAAGCGCTCCGCCACCTCCGGGTCCGCCAGCAGGTCCGACTCGAAGATGAGCCGGTGGGCCTCCGGGTTCGCCTCCACGAAGCCGAAGTAGACGTCCAGCATGGACTCCACCCGCTCGCGGTTGACGTCGCTGCCCCGCAGCGCCGCGACGAGGCCGGACGAGAGCTCCTCGAGGTAGTGGTCCACGAGGGCCAGGTACAGTTCGCGCTTGCCCGGGAAGTGCTGGTACAGGACGGGCTTGCTCACCTGGGCGGCGTCGGCGATGTCGTCCATGGACGAGCCGTGGTAGCCGTTCGAGGAGAACACGGTCAGCGCCGTCTCGAGCAGCTGCCGCCGGCGGGCCTCGCGCGGCAGGCGCGCCGGGCGGCCTCTCCTGGTCTCAGTCATGGACCGTTCCTCCTCAACCGGCCGGCGGTGCCGGCCGAACGAATGCTGACCTACCCTGCGGCCTGGGAGCGGCGGGTGACCTCCTGCGGTGCCCGGGCGTCCGGGGGCGCGGTGTCCGCGGCGTCCGGCGCCGGGACCTCGATCCCGTACAGCGCCGCCAGACCGGTGACGTACTCGTCCTGCCGGCCCTGGGCGGCGAGCTCGCGCGCGCGGACGGTGGGGGTGTGCAGCAGGGAGCGGACCATGCGCCGCATCGCGAGCTCGATCTGCTCCTGCGCGGCCGTGCACCCGTGGTGGGAGGTGACCTTCGCGAGCTCGGCGTCCAGGACGGCCATGGTGTGCTTGCGCAGGGCCACGATCGCGGCGTCCATGTCCCGGGCCTCCTGGCTGGCGGCGAACTCCTGGGCGGCGCGCTCGACGATCCCGCTCGCGGCGTCGACGGACTCGCGCGTCTCGTCGGGGGCGGCCACGCGCACCGACTCCAGGGTGATGAGCTCGACGCCGGGCAGGTCCGCCACGGCGGGGTCGAAGTCCCGGGTCAGGGCGAGGTCCACCACGGTGCGGGGCCCGGCGGGGAACGCGGCGGCGCCCATGGGCGCCGAGCCGCCGCTGCAGCCGATCACGACGTCGGCGCGCGCCAGGGCCGCGGCGAGGTCCTCGGCCCCCACCGGCGTGCCGCCGCGGTTCTCGGTGAACTGCTCGGCCCGGCCCGACGCCGAGTACACCTCGATGTCCGCGCAGCCGCGGTCGCGCAGGGCGGCCATGGTCGCCCCCGCGTAGGCGCCCGTGCCGAACACGAGGGCGCGGCGCGAGGTCCAGGTGCCGGACGTGACGTCGTCGGCCAGGTCCAGGGCCACGGAGACGATGGAGCGGCCCCGCTCGCCCAGGGCGGTCTGCGTGCCCACCTGGCGGGCCGTGCGGGCGGCCGCCTCGAAGAGCCGCTGGAGCTTGCCCGAGACGGTTCCGGCCTGCTGGGCGTCGTTGAGGGCGCGGCGGACCTGCCCGGTGATCTCGCGCTCGCCCACCACGGCGGACTCCAGCCCGGAGACCACGGTGAAGAGGTGGCGCGCGGCGCCGGAGTCGGTGTAGGACCGCAGGGAGTCGGCCACGAACTCGGCGTCGAGCCCGGAGCGGGAGCCGATCTGCTCGGCGAGCTCGGCCAGCACCCGGTCCAGCGCCGCCCCCGGGGAGACGCCCCGGGTGTCCTCGAGCTCGCCGTAGATCTCGAGCCGGTTGCACGTCGAGAGGGTCACGGCGCCCCGGAGCGGGCCGCTGCGGACCATCTCCTCGGACAGCCCGAGGGCACCGGTGCTGAGACGCGCAACGGTGTTCAGATCGACGTTCTGATGGGAGGCGACGAGAGCGAAGAGGACCACAGTGCATTCATACTAGACGGTCACCGCCGCTCCGTGCCCCGGTGACGTGCGAGAGTCGGCTCACGCGGCGTCATCCGAGCCAGGGGCCGGACCCGGTGACGCTGCGTCGGTAAACGACGTCGGTGTTCCTTGGCACAATGGGAGCACTATGCCTACCACCCCTGAGACGGCGAGCACGCCGGACACGTCGACCGCAGCCGTTCCCGGGCACCCCACGGGCGGCACCCACCCCTCGGCGGCGTTCCGGCGCCTGAGCGGATCGCTCGGGGCGCTGCCCCAGGGGCATCCGCTGCGCTCCGCCGGCACCCTGGACGCCCCGCTGCTCCAGGCCCTCACGGGCCGCGCGCCCGACCGCCGCCCGGTGTGGTTCATGCGCCAGGCCGGCCGGTCGCTGCCGGAGTACCGGTCCCTGCGCCAGGGCACCGCCATGCTCGACGCCTGCCTGGACCCGGCGATGGCCGCCGAGATCACGCTCCAGCCCGTGCGCCGGCACGACGTGGACGCGGCCATCTTCTTCTCCGACATCGTCGTGCCCATGCGCGTGGCCGGGGTGGACGTGGAGATCGTCCCGGGCCGCGGACCCGTGCTGGGGCGCCCCGTGCGCACGCCGGCCGACGTCGCCGCCCTGCCCGAGCTCGACGACGCGGCGCTGGACCCGATCCGCGAGGCCGTCGCGGCCACCGTCGCGGAGCTCGGACCCACCCCGCTGATCGGCTTCGCCGGGGCGCCCTTCACTGTGGCCGCCTACATGGTCGAGGGCGGGCCCTCCCGGGACCACCTGCTGCCGCGCACGATGATGCACGCCGACCCGGCGGCCTGGCGGGCGCTGGCCGAGTGGGCGGCCCGGACGTCCGGGGCGTTCCTGCGCGCCCAGGTCGAGGCCGGCGCCTCGGCCGTGCAGCTCTTCGACTCCTGGGCGGGCTCCCTGTCCCTGGCCGACTACACCGCGCACGTGGTGGAGCACTCGGCGGCGGCGCTGGGCGCCGTGGGGGACCTCGCCGTGCCCCGGATCCACTTCGGCACGGGCACCGGTGAGCTGCTGGCCGCGATGCGCGACGCCGGCGCGGACGCGGTCGGGGTGGACTACCGGATCTCGCTGGCGGAGGCCAACCGGCGGCTCGGCGGGGCCACCGTGCTGCAGGGCAACATCGACCCGGCCCTGCTGGGCGCCCCCTGGCCCGTGCTCGCCGAGCACGTGCGCGAGGTGCTGGCCGGCGGGGACACGGCCCCCGGGCACGTGGTCAACCTCGGTCACGGCGTGCCTCCGGGCACCGACCCCCAGGTGCTGACCGACCTCGTGTCCTTCGTCCACGACCAGCCGCTGGAGCAGTCCCCGGGCGGGGGGCACCCGTGAGCGCGGAGGCCAGGTCCGCCCGGCGCACCCCGCCCCGCTCCGCCCTCGTGGTGGGCGGCGGCGTCTCCGGGCTCGTGGCCGCCCGCGACCTCGCGGCCCGCGGTCTGCGCGTCACCCTGGTCGAGGCCGAGGACCACCTGGGCGGAGCGGTCGGCGCCCACCAGGTCGCCGGTCTCGTCCTGGACTCCGGCGCCGAGTCCTTCGCGACCCGCTCCCGGGCGGTCCCCGACCTGCTCGAGGAGCTCGGGCTCGGCGACCGCGTGGTGCACCCCAACCGCTCCGGCTCGTGGCTGTTCCTGCCCGAGGGCGCCGTGCCCGCCCCCGATTCCGGGATCCTCGGCATCCCCGCCGACCCGACCGCCCCCCGGCTGCGGGCGGCACTGGGCCGGGCCGGCATGCTGCGCGCCGGCCTCGACCGCCGGCTGCCGGCGTTCGTCGGCATGACCGAGCGCTCCCTGGGCGGTCTCGTCCGGGCCCGGATGGGGGAGCGGGTCCTCGACCGGCTCGTCGCGCCCTTCGCCACGGGCGTGCACTCGGCCCACCCCGACGACCTCGACGTCGACGCGGTGGCCCCCGGCCTGCGCCGGGCGCTGCGCGAGCACGGCTCGCTCGGCGCCGCGGCCGGCGCCCTGCGCCGCGCCGCGCCCGCGGGCGCGAACGTGGCCGGTCTGCGCGGCGGCATGAACGCCCTCTCCGAGACCCTCGTGCACGACCTCGAGCGGACGGGCGTGAAGCTCGTCACCGACTACGACGTCATCGCCCTCGACCGCGACCCCCGGCGCGACGGCTGGATGGTCATCCAGCGCCAGCCGCGCTTCGGGCACAAGACGGCCGTGGCGCGTGGGGAGCTGCTCGTGATGGCCACGGACGGCGCGACCGCCGTCCGGCTCCTCGCCAGCCACGAGGAGGGCCTCCAGCGGTTCGCCCCCGAGGCGGGGCCCCAGGTCGCCCTGGCCACGCTCGTGGTCGACGAACCACGCCTCGACGGGGCTCCCCGGGGCACCGGCCTGCTGGTGAGCGAGGACGCCCGCGGCGTGCGCGCCAAGGCCCTCACGCACGCGAGCGCCAAGTGGGACTGGGTGCGGCAGGCCGCCGGCCCGGGCCGGCACGTCCTGCGGCTCTCCTACGGCCGCGCCCAGCCCGACGCCACCGTCGTGCCCCCCGAGGTGGCCCTGCCCGACGACCAGCTCATCCGCCTGGCCCTGTCCGACGCCTCGACCCTCATGGGCATGCCCCTGCGCCCCGCCCAGCTCGTCGGCGCGGACATCGTGCGCTGGCGCTCGGCGCTGCCCCGCGCCGGCGTCGGGCACGCCCGCCGGGTCGCCGACATCCGGCGGGCGCTCGCGGAGCTGCCCGACGCCGTCGCGGTCGGCGGATGGCTCGCCGGCACGGGCCTGGCCTCCGTCGTCGCCGACACCCGGGCCCAGGTCCGCGCCCTGCTCGCCGAGGCGGGCGTCCCGGACCGTGCCGCGCCGGCCGCCACCGAGCCGGCGAGCACCCCTCCGACCAGCACACCACGAAAGGACTGAGCCTTGTCCCACGACACCAGCCCCCACGAGCACGGCGGACGCCCCGCGGCGTCGCCCGAGCCGGCCCCGGACGGCGGCGAGGAGCGGCTGCACTGGGCCGTGTGGTCCGTCTTCGCCCGCCCCGCCGGCGGCGCCGCGTCCCGCACGGCCGGCGACGACGCCTCCGCGACCGCCGAGTTCGACGGCGTCGTCGAGCAGCTGGCGGCCGAGGGCGTGACGCTGCGCGGCGCCTACGACGTCTCGGGGATGCGGGAGGACGCCGACGTCCTCACGTGGCTGCACGGCGAGGACCCCCAGGCGCTCCAGGCGGCGGTCCGCCGGCTGCGCCGCACGGAGCTGCTGGCGGGCACCGCGCAGGCCTGGAACGCGATGGGGGTGCACCGGGACGCGGAGTTCACCCGGAACCACTCGCCGTCCTTCGCCCGCGGCGAGGCCCCGGAGGACTGGGTCTGCGTCTACCCGTTCGTGCGCTCCTACGAGTGGTACTACATGAACGCCCAGCGCCGGGCCGAGATGCTGCGCAACCACGGCATGGCGGCGCGGGACTACCCGCAGGTCCTCGCGAACACCATCGCGTGCTTCGGGCTCAACGACTTCGAGTGGCTGCTCGCGCTGGAGGCCCCCGAGCTGGTGGACCTCGTCGACGTCATGCGGGCCTTCCGCAACACGGAGGCCCGGCTGCACGTGCGCGAGGAGACCCCCTTCTACACCGGGCGCCGGATCCGCACCGACGAGCTCGCGGAGGTGCTCCGATGACCGCCGAGAACGCCCTGTCGCGGGCCCGCGCGCACGCGCCCGAGGACTACGACGCCGTCATCCTCTCGTCCTTCGGCGGCCCGGAGGGCCAGGACGACGTCCTGCCGTTCCTGCGCAACGTCACGAAGGGCCGCGGCATCCCCGACGAGCGGCTCGAGGAGGTCGCCACCCACTACCGGGCCAACGGCGGTGTGAGCCCCATCAACGACCAGAACCGCGCGCTGCGCTCCGCCCTCGAGGCCGAGCTGCTCGGCCGGGGCCTGAGCGTGCCCGTGCTGTGGGCCAACCGCAACTGGGCGCCCTACGTGGCGGACGTCGTGCGGGAGTGCCACGCGCGCGGCCTGCGCAAGCTGCTGGTGCTGGCCACCAGCGCCTACTCCAGCTACTCCGGCTGCCGCCAGTACCGCGAGGACTACGGCGTGGCGCTCGAGGAGCTCGGCCTCACGGAGGAGATGCAGGTCGACAAGGTCCACCAGTACTACGACTCCGAGGGCTTCGTGCAGCCCTTCGTCGAGGGCCTCCGGGAGGGCCTCGCGCAGCTGCGGGACCGGACCGGCGCCGACGGCGGCAGGATCGCGGTCCTGTTCTGCACCCACTCCATCCCCACCACCGACGCCGAGGCCTCCGGGCCGGCGCGGATGGACTTCGAGGAGAACTCCGCCTACGTCGCCCAGCACCTGGCGGTGGCGCGCACCGTGCTGGAGCGCGTGGGTTCGGAGGAGCTCGGGGACCACACGTGGGACCTCGTCTACCAGTCGCGCTCCGGGCCCCCGCAGGTGCCGTGGCTCGAGCCGGACGTCAACGACGCCCTCGAGGAGCTCGCCGGGCGCGGCGTGGCCGGCGTGGTGCTCGTGCCGCTGGGCTTCGTCTCCGACCACATGGAGGTCAAGTGGGACCTCGACACCGAGGCCCTGGAGACCTGTGAGCGCCTCGGACTGCCGGCCGTGCGCACCCCCACCGCGGGCACGCACCCCGCGTTCGTGGCCGGGCTCGCGGACCTCGTGGAGCAGCGCGTCGCCGGGCGCACGGCCCCGCCGCGGATCTCCGCGTGCGCCGAGGGCACGTGGTTCGACGACTGCGCCCCGGACTGCTGCGTGAAGGTCCTGCGGGGCGCCACCGGACCCCGTCCGACCATCGCGCAGCGTCCCCACGGAGGGCCCCTGCCGGTCGACCTCGACGAGGCGGGGGAGGTGCGGTGGGCGTGACGGCCGCCGCGCAGCTCCCGGTGGTCCGGGTCGGGACCCGCGGCTCCCGGCTCGCGCTGACCCAGACCACCACGGCGTCCCGCGCCGTGGCGGCGGCGGGCGGACTGGAGCCGGAGCTCGTCACCATCCGCACCGAGGGCGACGTCCTGACCGGGCCCCTGTCCCAGATGGGCGGCACCGGGGTCTTCGCCACGGCCCTGCGGGCCGCGCTGCTGGCCGGCTCCGTGGACCTCGCCGTGCACTCCCTCAAGGACCTGCCCACCGCGCCCGTGCCGGGCCTCGAGGTCGCCGCGGTGCCGGAGCGGGAGGACCCCCGGGACGCCCTGTGCGCCCGCGACGGGCTGGGTCTCGCCGACCTGCCGCGAGGGGCGAAGGTGGGCACCGGTTCACCGCGCCGCGCGGCGCAGCTGCGCGCGGCGCGCCCGGACCTGGAGATCGTCGACATCCGCGGCAACGTGGGCACCCGGCTGGGCCGGGTGGCCCCCGGCGACCTCGACGCCGTGGTGCTCGCCGCCTCCGGGCTGCGGCGCCTCGGGCTGGAGGACGCGATCACCGAGCTGATCGAGCCCTCGGTCATGCTCCCCGCCCCCGGCCAGGGCGCCCTGGCCCTGGAGTGCCGCACCGAGGACGCCTCCGGCGACACCCCGCTCGCCGCCGGCCTCGCCGCCGTGGACCACCTGGAGACCCGCCTGGCCGTGACTGCGGAGCGGGCGCTGCTGACCCGGCTCGAGGCCGGGTGCGCGGCCCCCGTGGGCACGTTTGCGCGGATCGAGGGCGACGAGCTCGTCCTCGACGTCGTCGTGGCCGACCCGGACGGCAGCCGGCTCATGCGCCGCAGCGGCCGCACCGCGCAGCGCGGCGTCGACGACGCCCGCGCCCTCGGTGTCCGGCTGGGCGACGAGCTGCTCGCCGACGGCGCCGGCCGGCTGGCCCGGTTGACGCTCTGAGACCCGTGCCGCGCCCCGGCTCCGCCGACCGCTCCGCCGACCTCACCGCCCTGCGCGGGACGAGGGTAGTCGTCACCCGTGCGGCCGACCGGGCCGGGGAGCTCGTGGAGCTGCTGCGGGGGCACGGGGCCCGGGTCCGGCTGGCCCCGCTGCTCGAGGCCACCCTGCCCCGGGACACCGGTCCCGTGGCCGCGCTGCTCGAGCGGGCCGCGGACCCGCGGGCCGCCGCCGGGACCTGGCTGGTGGTCACCTCGGTCAACACGGTCCGGGCGCTGCGCTCGGTCGCCGACGCCCCCGCGGCCCTCGGCGAGCGGCTGGCCGCGGCGCGGCGCGCGGGCCTGCGGGTCGCCGCGGTGGGGGACGCCACGGCCGCGGCCCTCACGGCGGCCGGCCTGCCGCCGGACCTGGTGCCCGGCACGGCGCACTCGGCCGCCGGTCTGCTCGCGGACTGGCCGGTGGAGCGCGTCCCCGGCACGGTCCTGCTGCCCCTGTCCGCCCGGGCCCGTCCCACCCTCGCCGACGGCCTGACCCGGCGGGGACACCGGGTCCTGACGGCCACGGCCTACGAGACCGTGCCCTGGCCGGCCGCCGCGCCCCTCGTGCAGGAGGTCCCGGCCGACGCCGCGGACGCTGCCGCGGCCCCCGGGGCCGACGGCCGCGCCGCCGAGCTCCACCGCTCGGAGCTGCTGGCGGTCCTGGCCGCGGGCGACGTCGACGCCGAGCTCCACCGCTCGGAGCTGCTGGCGGTCCTGGCCGCGGGCGACGTCGACGCCGTGGTGCTCACGGCGCCGTCCCACCTCGCCGAGCTCGTGGGCGAGGACCCCGCCCTGCTGGCCGGCACCGTCCTCGTGGCCATCGGCGAGCCGACGCGGCGCGCCGCCGCCGACCGCGGCCTGCCGTCCGAGGCCGCGGGACTGCCCACCCCGGAGGGCATCCGCGACGCCCTCGTCCGGGCGCTCGCGGCGGCCCGCCCTGCTCCGGGAGCCCCCGCCCCGCCGCCCCCGACCGCCGCCGGCGCCACGGCACCGGGACCGACGGCACCGGCCCCCACGACACCGATCCCGACGACCGAGGAGACGAACTCCGTGACCCACCGAACCCCGCGCTACGACCTGGTCTCCCGCCCCCGCCGGCTGCGCACCACCCCGGCTGTGCGCCGCCTCGCGGCGCAGACCCGGGTCCACCCGTCCGACCTGATCCTGCCCGTCTTCGTCCGGGAGGGACTCGCCGAGCCGGCGCCGCTCGGCTCCATGCCCGGGGTGGTCCAGCACTCCATGGACTCCCTCCGGCGCGCCGCCGCCGAGGCCGCGGCCAAGGGCCTCGGCGGGTTCATGGTCTTCGGCGTGCCCGCCGAGCGGGACCCCGCGGGCAGCGCCGGCTGCGACCCCGAGGGCATCCTGAACCGGGCGCTGCGCGCCGTCCGCGCCGAGGTCGGCGACGACCTCGTGGTCATGGCCGACCTGTGCCTGGACGAGTTCACCGACCACGGCCACTGCGGCGTGCTGGCCGAGGACGGGACCGTGGACAACGACGCGACCCTGGAGATCTACGGCCGGATGGCCGTGGCCCAGGCCGAGGCGGGCGCTCACGTGCTGGGCCCGTCCGGCATGATGGACGGTCAGGTCGGCGTGATCCGTTCCGCCCTCGACGAGGCCGGGCACCCCGACGTCGCCGTCCTGGCCTACTCCGCGAAGTACTCCTCCGCGTTCTACGGACCGTTCCGCGAGGCGGTGGACTCCCAGCTCCAGGGCGACCGCCGCACCTACCAGATGGATCCCGCGAACCGGCGGGAGGCGCTGCACGAGCTGCAGCTGGACCTGGACGAGGGCGCCGACATGGTCATGGTCAAACCGGCCATGAGCTACCTCGACATCCTCCGCGACGTGGCCGAGGTCTCCCCGGTCCCCGTCTCCGCCTACCAGATCTCCGGCGAGTACGCCATGATCGAGGCCGCCGCCGCCAACGGCTGGATCGACCGCCGGGCCGCGATCCAGGAGTCCGTGCTGTCCATCCGCCGCGCGGGCGCCGACACCGTGCTCACCTACTTCGCCGTCGAGCTCGCGGACTGGTTCCGCGAGGAGAACGGCCTCTCCTGACCCCCACCGTCCCCCGAGCCGGCCACCCCGGCGAAAGGAAGCAGACAGATCCCATGAGCGTCTCCCAGGAACTCTTCGACCGCGCCCGCAAGGTCATGCCCGGCGGGGTCAACTCCCCGGTGCGGGCCTTCGCGTCCGTGGGCGGCACCCCGCCCTTCATCACCGCGGCCAAGGGCCCGTACCTCACCGACGTCGACGGCCGCGAGTACGTCGACCTCGTCAGCTCGTGGGGCCCCGCCCTCGTCGGGCACTCCCACCCGGCCGTCATCGAGGCCGTGCACGAGGCCGTGGAGCGCGGCCTGTCCTTCGGGGCGACGACGCGCGGCGAGACCGAGCTGGCCGAGCTCGTCGTCGAGCGGATCGGCGCGATCGACGAGCTGCGCATGGTCTCGACCGGCACCGAGGCGGCCATGACCGCGATCCGGCTCGCGCGCGGCGTGACCGGCCGGGACCTCGTCGTGAAGTTCGCCGGCTGCTACCACGGGCACGTGGACTCCCTGCTGTCCGAGGCGGGCTCCGGCGTGGCGACCCTCGCCCTGCCCGGCTCCGCCGGGGTCACCGCGGCCACCGCGGCCGAAACCCTGGTGCTGCCCTACAACGACCTCGCCGCCGTGGAGGAGGCCTTCGCCGCGCACCCCGGCCGGATCGCCGCCGTGATCACCGAGGGCGCGCCCGCCAACATGGGAGTGGTCCCCCCCGGCGAGGGCTTCAACGCCGGGCTGCGCCGGATCACCCGGGAGCACGGGGCGCTGATGATCTTCGACGAGGTGCTGACCGGGTTCCGCGTGCACGAGGCCGGCTACTGGGGCCTCACCGCCGCGGGCGAGGACGGCTGGGAGCCGGACCTGTTCATGTTCGGCAAGGTCATCGGCGGCGGGCTGCCGGTCGCCGGCGTGGGCGGGCGGGCCGCGGTCATGAACCACCTCGCACCCCTCGGGCCCGTGTACCAGGCCGGGACCCTGTCCGGGAACCCGGTGGCGATGGCCGCGGGCGCGGCCACCCTGCGCACCGCGGACCGGATCGCCTACCAGACCGTCGACCGGCGCTCGGCGCAGCTGCAGGAGGCGGTGCGCGCCGCGCTGACCGAGGCCGGGGTCGACCACTCGATCCAGTCGGCCGGCAGCCTGTTCTCGGTGGCCTTCGGCACCTCCGCCACGGGCGTGCACGACTACGCCCAGGCCAAGGCGCAGGAGACGTTCCGCTACCCGGCGTTCTTCCACGCCATGCTGGACCGCGGCGTCTACCTGCCTCCGTCGGTGTTCGAGGCGTGGTTCCTGTCCGCCGCCCACGACGACGCCGCGATGGACCGGATCGTCTCCGCCCTGCCGGC
>NZ_JBHVDI010000104.1:0-13378 GCF_042802875.1 Kocuria sp. NPDC057446
GCGGGCTGCGGCCCACCGTGCCCCCGGACCGACAATTCCCGGCACCCGTCGTCGTCGTCTGGCGGCGGTGGGTGCCGGGGCGGTCGCCTCGGTGTCCCTGCTCGCGGCCGCGGCCGTCACCGCCCTTCCACAGGACGGGGGCACGCCGCCCGCGAACTCCCTGGCGGCGGGACCGTACCAGGGCGAGGAGGTGGTGCCGGCGCTCGCCGGCCCCGACCGTCCGGTCTCCGCGGAGGCCCCGGCGCAGTCCGCCGCGGCACCCGCGGAGATCCCGGTCTCCCCCGCCACCCAGGCGCCCGCCGAGAAGGTCCCGGCCCCCGTGCGGGTGGTCGTGGACGGCTCCCCGATCGACATGCCGGTGGTCCCGGTGGGGGTCGAGGACAACGGGGCCATGATCATCCCGGACAACCACGTGGAGCTCGGATGGTACCGGTACGGTCCCGCCCCCGGGGCCGCGGAGGGCGCGGCGGTCGTCGCCGGCCACGTCGACACGCTCACCGAGGTCACCGCGATGGCGCAGCTGCAGGACGTGCCGGTCGGGGCGGAGGTGCGCGTGGAGCGCGCGGACGGCAGCGTGCAGCGCTACCGCACCGAGTCCGTCCGGCACGTGCACAAGGAGTCCCTGGCGGAGGCCGACCTGTTCCGCCGCACCGGGGAGCCGGTGCTCCACCTCGTGACGTGCGGGGGGGAGTGGCTCGAGGAGATCGGCGACTACGAGGACAACGTGGTGCTGAGGGCCGTCCCGGTGCCCTGAGCGGCGGAGGGAGGCGAGAGGCGCATGACCGGATGGCCGGTGTCCACTAGGCTGGGCGTGACGCGCACGACCGGGCACCGTCCGGCCGTCCGCCGCCACGACCTGCGGACTACGAGGAGCCCTTCCACGATGCCGACGCCGCCCCCGGAGTGGGGACCCGAGCTCGACACCGCGTTCGCCGCGGGGGACGAGCAGGCGCTGGGTGCCGCGTACCGGCACTGCGCCGGGGTCATCCGGGGTCTCGCCGTCCGGGCCCTGCGCGACGACGCCGCGGCGGACGACGTGGTGCAGGAGGTCTTCATCCGGGCGTGGAAGTACCGGTCGGGCTACCGGCCCGAGCACTCCTCGGCCCCCGCCTGGCTGGTGGGCATCGCCCGCAACTGCATCGCCGACGCCGCGAGGACGGCCGGCCGCGAGGCGGAGCGCCGGCAGGCGGACGCCGTGCGCACGGACCGGGAGCCGCGGCACGAGGAGTCGGACCTGCTGGTGGACCGGCTCGTGGTGCGGGCGGAGGTCGAGCGGCTCGGGCCCCCCCGGTCGACGATCATGGCGCTGGCCTTCTACGAGGAACTCACGCACCAGCAGATCGCACAGCACCTGGACCTGCCGCTCGGCACGGTCAAGAGCCACCTGAGGCGCGGCCTCACGAACCTACGGACACGATTGGGAGACGGTCATGGCACACCTGAGTGAGGAGACGCTGACGCTCCTGGCTCTGGGTGAGACCTTGGATCCCCAGCACCTGGAGCACGTCGACGCCTGCACCGACTGCGCGGCCGAGCTCGCGTCCCTGCAGCGCGTCGTGCGCGCCGGCCGGGCCGAGGCCCCCGCCCTGACCGCCCCCGGCCCCGCGGTCTGGGCCGCGATCCACACCGAGCTGGGCCTGTCCGACGCGGTCGTGGCCGACCCGCTCGCGGACTCCCGCGACGACGTCCCCGACGCCGGCGTCCGGCGCGGCACCGAGGACGTCGGCGGCGAGCCCGCGGCCGGCCCGCCCACCGACGACGGCGCGGGCCGCGGCGGGGCGACCGTCGTCGACCTCGCCTCCCGCCGGAACCGGCCCCGGCGCGGGGTGCCGTACCCGCTGGCCGCCGCCGCGGCCGCCGCCGCGCTGCTCGTGGGCGGCGTCTCGGTCTGGGGCGCGCAGCGGCTGGGCCTGGAGCCGGAGCCCACGGTGCTGGCCAGCGCCGAGCTGGAGCCCCTGGCCGACTACACCGCCCGCGGCTCCGCCGAGGTGGACGAGCGCCCGGACGGCACCCGCCGGCTCGTGGTGCGGACCGACCCCGCCGACGTGGACGGGTTCAAGGAGGTCTGGCTGCTCGCCCCCGACGCGCAGCGGATGGTCAGCCTCGGGGTGATGGCCGGGGACGAGGCCGTGTTCGTGCTGCCCGAGAACCTGGACGTCGGGGAGTTCCCCGTGGTGGACGTCTCGAACGAACCGATCGACGGCGACCCGACGCATTCGGGGGACTCGATCGTGCGCGGCGTCCTGGAGGCCTGAGCGCGGACCGCCCGTCCCTAGAGCAGGGCCGAGGTCAGCCGGGCCACGTTGTCGGCGTACTTGTGCCACAGCGGCCGCCGGTTCCACGCCTCGAAGTCCAGCAGCGTGCTGGCCTCCAGGAACTCGTCGACCACCGCGTCCATCCGCCGCCGGAACGCCCGGTCGGCGATGAGCACCGAGACCTCGAGGTCCAGGGCGAACGAGCGCTCGTCCATGTTGGACGAACCGATCACGGAGACGTAGTCGTCCACGAGGACGAACTTGGCGTGCAGCACGGTGGGGGCCCGGTACCGGTAGATCTTCACGCCGGCCTCGACGAGCTCCTGGTAGTAGGAGTTCTGGGCGTGGTAGGCGAGGAAGTGGTCCGAGGTCTCGCCCACGAACAGCCGCACGTCCACCCCGGACTGCGCCTCGGTGGTCAGCGCGTGCATCAGCGACTCGTCCGGGACGAAGTAGGGGCTGGCGATGACGATCCGGTCGTTGGCGTTGTAGATCAGGTGGTTGAACAGGCGCAGGTTGTTCTCCGTCTCGAACCCCGGCCCGGAGGGCACCACCTGGGCGAAGACCGGTCCCTGCGTGTCCGGCAGGTCGCGGGCGGCCTCGTCGAGCAGGAGGTCACCGGTCTCGGAGTACCAGTCGCTCGTGAACAGGGCGTTGAGCTCGGCGACCACCGGACCGGAGCACTCGATCATCAGGTCCTTCCACTCGAGCCCCTTCCGGCGGTTCCGGCGCTTGTTGTAGGAGCGGTGGATGATGTTCTGCGAGCCGGTGTAGGCCAGGGAGCCGTCGACCACGAGGATCTTGCGGTGGTTGCGCAGGTCGGGCCGCTGCCACTCGCCCTTCCACGGCCGGACGGGGAGCATCCGCTGCCAGGGCAGCCCGGCCTCGTCGAAGCGACGGATCATCTGCCGGTACCCCGGGTAGCCCACGGAGCCGAGGTGGTCGATCAGCACCCGCACCCGGACCCCGCGGCGGTGGGCGCGCACCAGCGACTCCAGGAGGGGTCGCGAGGCGTCGTCGATGGCCACGATGTAGAACTCGAAGTGGACGTAGTCCTGCGCCCGGTCCACCGCCTCCGCCATGACCTGCATCGCCTCGTGGTTGTCGGTGAGGATGTCGAAGGAGTTGCCGCCGACCATGGGCAGGGCGCCGAGCTTGTAGTTCAGGGCCGCGGTGGAGGCCACCCACTCGGGCAGCTGCTCGTCCGTGTTGCCCAGGATGTGGAGGTCCGGGGTGTTCTCGCGGATGACGTCGTTCATCTTCGCCTGCATCGCCATCCGCTTCTTCGGCAGCTTGGCGGAGCCGATGGCCAGGAACAGCAGGATCCCCACGTACGGCAGCAGGAAGATCGCCAGCAGCCAGGCCAGCGCCACGGAGGGTCTCCGGTTGTGGGGGATCCAGCCCAGGGCCACGAAGTTGATGAGCAGACCGAGCACCAGCACGACGAGCGTCGCGGCCTCGGGGAGGAAGTGCGCGGGGATGCCGCTGAACGGGAACAGGGCCGGGATCACCTCGCCAGTCTAGGTTTTGCGGCCGCGCGGCCTACGTGGGGCGCGGCAGGACGTAGTCGATCTCCGGGCCGGGGGTCTCGCGGTGGACGAACCCCGCGGCGACGAGGACCTGCGCGGCCGGGGCGTTGTCCCCGGGCACGCTGGCGCGCACCCCCGTGACGGCGGGGTCCGCGAAGGCGACGCCGAGCAGCGCGGTGATGCCCTCCTGCGCGTAGCCGAGGTTCCGGCGGTCCGCGGTCAGGGACCCCACGATCTCGAGCTCGTCGTCGATCGGGGGACCCACGAAGCCGGCCGTGCCGACGACCTCCCCGGTCGACTTCTCCACGATGGCCATCCGTGCGTAGACGGACTCCGTGAAGAAGTAGCCCCCGGCCAGAAGGGACTCGCGGGCGAAGTCCATGTCCTCGGCGGTCGGGAAGCCGCGGGCGAAGTGCTCGGCGTGCTCGCCGGAGGCCACGGCGTCGAGCTCCTCGGCGGTGAAGGGGCGGAGCAGGAGTCGTTCCGTCTCCAGGACGGGGGCGGGGCGCTGGGCCTCGAGGTCCTCAGTCATGCTGGTGCTGCTTTCTGCGGGCGCGGGTGCCGACGTGGACGGAGAGGGGGCCGGGGACGGGACGCCGGGGGCGGGACCCGCCCCCGGCGGGTCAGCCGAAGTACCTCGGCAGCGTGCCCTCGTGCGCCGCGCGGAGCTCGTCCAGGCCGATGCCGAACTCGCTCTGCACGTCCAGCGCGCGGTTCTCCGTGTCCACCACGCCGATCCGCGTGTGCGGGTAGGCGCGCATGGTGCACATGTCCTTGAACCGTACTTCCTCGCTGCGCGGCACGGCCACCACCGCCCGTCCCTGGGTCTCGGAGAAGAGCATGGTGAACAGGTCCACGCCGTCCCGCTCGCACACCTCGCCCAGCCCGATGCGCGCACCGGTGTCGAAGCGCAGCGCCATCTCGGCCAGCGTGGCCGCGAGGCCGCCCTCGGCGACGTCGTGCGCGGCGTCGATCATGCCGTCGCGGGACATGTTGATCAGCAGGTCCCCGAGCAGCTTCTCCTGGGCGAGGTCCACGGCCGGGGGGAGCCCGCCCAGGTGCCCGCGCAGGTTCGCCCACTCGGAGCCGTCCAGCTCGTCCCGGGTGGTCCCGAGCAGGTAGATCGCCTGGCCGTCCTCGCGCCAGCCCGACGGCGTGCGCCGCCGGACGTCGTCGAGCACGCCCAGCATCGCCACCACCGGCGTCGGGTGGATGGCCACGCCGCCGGTCTGGTTGTAGAGGGACACGTTGCCGCCCGTCACGGGCACCCCCAGCTGCTGGCAGCCGTCGGCGAGCCCGCGCACGGCCTCGGCGAACTGCCACATGGTCTCCGGGTCCTCGGGGGAGCCGAAGTTCAGGCAGTCGGAGACGGCCGCGGGGCGGGCGCCGGAGGTCGCCACGTTGCGGTAGGCCTCGGCCAGGGCCAGCTGCGCGCCGGCGTACGGGTCCAGGTAGGCGTAGCGGCCGTTGCAGTCGGTGGACAGGGCCACCCCGAGGCCGGTCTCCTCGTCCACGCGGACCACCCCGGCGTCGTCGGGCATGGCCATCGCGGTGTTGCCCTGCACGTAGCGGTCGTACTGGTCGGTGACCCAGTCCTTGGCACACAGGTTGGGGGAGGCCATGAGCTCGAGGACGGCGTGCTTGAGCTCCGCGCCGGAGGGCCGCCCGGCGTCGGCGGGGGAGCCCGCGAAGCGGTCGCCCTGGAGCCGGTCCTGGTCCGCCGGGCGGTGGTACGGGCGGTCGTAGACCGGTCCCTCGTGGGCGACGGTGCGGGGGTCGACGTCGACGATGACCTCGTCGTCCCACTCGATCACGAGCCGGCCGGTGCCGGTGACCTCGCCGATCCAGGAGTGCTCGACGTCCCACTTGTCCATCACGGCCTCGAAGGCGGCGACCTTCTCGGGGGTCACGACCGCCATCATCCGCTCCTGGGACTCGGACATGAGGATCTCGCCCGGGGTCAGGGTGGGGTCGCGCAGGAGCACCCGGGTCAGGTCCACGTGCATGCCGCCCTCGCCGTTGGAGGCCAGCTCCGAGGTGGCGCACGAGATGCCCGCGGCGCCGAGGTCCTGGATGCCCTCCACGAGGGAGCCCTTGAACAGCTCGAGGCAGCACTCGATGAGCACCTTCTCCGCGAACGGGTCGCCCACCTGCACGGCCGGGCGCTTGGACGGCTTGGCGTCGTCGAAGGACTCGGAGGCCAGCACGGAGGCGCCCCCGATGCCGTCGCCGCCGGTGCGGGCACCGAACAGCACCACCTGGTTGCCCACGCCGGAGGCGTTGGCCAGGCGGATGTCCTCGTGCCGCATCACACCCACGGCGAGCGCGTTGACGAGCGGGTTGCCCTGGTAGCAGGAGTCGAAGACGACCTCACCGCCCACGTTGGGCAGGCCCAGGGAGTTGCCGTAGCCGCCCACGCCCGCGACCACGCCGTGGACCACCCGGGCGGTGTCCGGGTGGTCGATCGCCCCGAAGCGCAGCGGGTCCATCACGGCCACGGGGCGGGCGCCCATCGAGATGATGTCGCGCACGATGCCGCCGACGCCCGTGGCGGCGCCCTGGTAGGGCTCCACGTAGGACGGGTGGTTGTGGGACTCGATCTTGAAGGTCACGGCCCAGCCGTCCCCCAGGTCGGTGACACCGGCGTTCTCGCCGATGCCGACCAGCAGGTCCTTCCTCATCTCCTCGGTGACCTTCTCGCCGAACTGGCGCAGGTGGACCTTGGAGGACTTGTAGGAGCAGTGCTCGGACCACATGACCGAGTACATGGCGAGCTCCGCGGCGGTGGGCCGGCGGCCGAGGATCTTCTTGATCTCCTCGAACTCGTTGTCCTTGAGGCCCAGCTCGGCCCAGGGCAGCTCGGTGTCGGGGGTGGCCGCCGCGTGCTCGACGGTGTCCAGGTTGAAGTGCTTGTCGCTCATGGAGTGCTCGGTGTCCCTTACTTGACCAGTGCCTTGAGGGCGGAGACGAACAGGCCCAGCCCGTCCGTGCCGTCGCGCATGCCGACCTCGCCGGAGGCCGAGGAGTCCGCGCCGAAGCCCGGTTCGACCGCGTGCTCCGGGTGCGGCATGAGGCCCACCACGTTGCCGCCGGAGTTGCAGATCCCCGCGATGTCCCGGCGGGAGCCGTTGGGGTTGCCCCCGACGTAGCGGAACACCACGCGGCCCTCGGCCTCGAGGGCGTCGAGGGTGCGCTCGTCCGCCACGTACTGGCCGTCCTGGTTCTTGAGCGGGACCACGATCTCCTGGCCCTGCCCGAACTCGGTGGTCCACACGGTCGCGTTGTTCTCCACGCGCAGCCGCTGGTCCCGGCAGAGGAACTTCAGTCGCTCGTTCTTGATCATCGAGCCCGGCAGCAGGTGCGCCTCGGTGAGCATCTGGAAGCCGTTGCAGATCCCGAGGACCGGCAGCGGGGCGGAGCCGGAGGTGCCCGCGGCGTTCGCGCCGTCGATGATCCGCTCCATGAGCGGGGCGAACCGGGCGATGGCCCCGGCGCGCAGGTAGTCGCCGTAGGAGAAGCCGCCGGGCAGGATCACGGCGTCGACGTCCTGCAGGTCCTCGTCCGCGTACCAGAGGGGGACCGGGGTGCCCCCCGCGAGCACCACGGCCCGCGCCGCGTCGCGGTCGTCGAGAGTGCCGGGGAAGGTGACGACGCCCACGCGCGCGCCGGCGAGCCCGGCGTCCGGCGCGGGGGCGGAGAGGTCCGCGATCAGCGGGGTCTCGAGACCGGGCATGCTCAGTTCTCCTCGGTCTCGTCGAGCACGGCCACGCGCACGACGTCCTCGATGACGGGGTTGGAGAGCAGCTTCTCGGCGGCCTCGCGGGCCTGGGCCAGGGCGTCCTCGGTGGCCTCGCCGTCGACGGTCAGCTCGAAGCGCTTGCCCTGCCGGACGCCGGCGAAGCCGTCCAGGCCGATGCGGGGCAGTTCGTTGGCGATGGCCTTGCCCTGCGGGTCAAGGATCTCGGGCTTGGGCATGACGTCGACAACAATGCGGGCCATCGGGGAACTCCTGAGGGTCGAGCAGCGGGCCGGGATCCGGCGAACGTCAGTCATTCTATCGGTTCGGGTTCCTCCGCCGCGCCGCGCCGGAGCGGGGGCGGGAGTGTGGTACGGGCCACGCCCGCGTCCAGGGAGGGTCCCCGTGGCGCCCGGTCCCCGGTCCCGGAGGGGTCGGCGCCGAGGCGGGGACCGTCTCCAGGAGATCTCCAAGGCGCGTCCGGTAGACCGTGGTGCCATGAGCACCGCACCCAGGGCCGCGGGGACCGACGACGCGCGGCTGGTCCACGTCTACCGCCGGGTCCTGACGCTGGTGGGGATCGCCACCGTCCTCGGGGCGCTGACCGAGCTCGCGATGCTGCGGCACTGGCAGGGGCCCGCCCAGCTGGTGCCGTGGGCGGTGCTGGCCGTGCTGCTGCTCGGCGCCGTGGCGTGGCTGGTGCGGCGCACCGCCGGGACGGCCCGCACGGTGCGGGTCGCCGCGGTGGTCTCCGTGCTCGGCAGCGCCTACGGCGTCTACGAGCACGTCCTGGCGAACCTGCGGGCCGGGCCGGCGGACCCGCGGTTCACCGGGGCCTGGGACTCGATGTCGGGTGCGGCCCAGCTGTGGGCGGCCACCAGCGGCGCCGTGGGGCCGTCCCCCGTGCTCGTGCCCGGGACCATGGGCCTGGCCGGGGTGCTGCTGTGGCTGGCCGTCCTGCGCTGGCGTCCCCGGCCGGTCTGAGCGCGGCCGCCGTCCGCCGTCGCCGTCCGCCGCCGCGCCGAACTCACCGGCCCTCCCCGACAGCGGCGCATTCATGCCACCGTGTCGGGGCGTAGCGGTGACTTCGGCGAGGGAGCGGGGCACGACAAGTCTGCCTCGAGCACCTAAAGTGGACAGTGTGCTGATCATCGGGGAGGCCCGGTGAGCAGTGCGTGCACCGTCCGGACCCCCGACCACGGAAGGACCACGCCATGAGCCAGCCAGAACAGCAGCAGGAGGTCCCCGGCGTCCAGGCCGAGATGACCCCCGTGCCGGACTGCGGCGAGCAGAGCTACCGCGGCTCCGGCAAGCTCGAGGGCAGGGCCGCCATCATCACCGGCGGGGACAGCGGCATCGGCCGCGCCGCGGCGATCGCCTACGCCCGGGAGGGCGCCGACGTCCTGATCGCCTACCTGGAGGAGGACGACGACGCCCAGGACACCGCCCGCTGGATCGAGGAGGCCGGCCGCAGGGCCGTCCTGGTCCGCGGGGACCTCTCGGACCCGGCCCACTGCCGGGCCGTCGTCGAGAGGGCCGTGCAGGAGTTCGGCCGGATCGACGTGCTCGTCTCCAACGCCGCCTACCAGATGAGCCACGACAGCCTCGACGAGATCAGCGACGAGGAGTGGGACTACACGTTCCGGCTCAACGTCGGCGCCATGTTCCACCTGACCAAGGCCGCGGTGCCGCACATGGCCCCCGGGTCCTCGATCATCGGCAGCTCCTCCGTGCAGTCCGACCAGCCGTCCCCGCAGCTGGCGCCCTACGCGGCCACGAAGGCCGCCGTCGCGAACTTCTCCGCGGGGCTCGCGCAGATGCTGGGCGAGAAGGGCATCCGGGTCAACAGCGTGGCGCCGGGCCCGATCTGGACGCCGCTGATCCCGGCCACCATGCCCCCGGAGAAGGTGGGGGCCTTCGGCGACGACGTCCCCCTGGGGCGCGCCGGGCAGCCCGCCGAGCTCGCGCCCGTCTACGTGCTGCTGGCCTCCGACGACGGCAGCTACATCTCCGGCTCGCGGGTCGCCGTCACCGGCGGCAAGCCGATCCTGTGACGGCCCGTCCACGGCCCGTCGTGCCCCTGGACGCCCTGGCGCCCCGCCGGGACGGCTACGTGGACCTGCGCTCCTACGCGGCCATCGGCGACGGCCGCACGGTGGCGATGGTGGCCCACGACGGGTCCGTGGACTGGTACCCGGTGCCGGACCTCGACTCCGCGCCCACCTTCGCGCGGCTGCTCGACGCCGACGGCGGCGGGTGCGTCGAGCTGTCCCCGGCCGTGCCGTTCGAGGTCGGCCGCCGCTACGTGCCCGGCAGCAACATCCTGTGCACGACGTACACCACCGCCACCGGCGTCGTGCGGGTGACCGACTCCCTGAACGTGGGCTCCACGGGCCGGCTGCCGTGGAACGAGCTGGCCCGCGCGGTCGAGGGCGTCTCCGGGGAGGTGCCCATGATGTGGCGGGTCACCCCGGGAACCATGTTCAACACGGTCTCGCCGTGGGTCCAGGACACCGAGCAGGGGCCCGTGCTGCGCACGGACGACGTCTCGCTCGGCGTGCGCACGGAGGCGCTCGGGGAGTGCCGGGTGAGTGCGGACGAGATCTCCGGGCGCTTCAGCACCGCCCCGGGCACGGCGCACCTGCTCGCGGTGGTCTCGACGCACAGCGAGCCCCTCCGGCTGCCCTCGCCCGAGCGGATCCGCCAGAACGTGGAGCTGACGCTGGACATGTGGCGGCGGTGGACGGACCTGCTGGACTACTCGGGCCCGTACCGCGCCGACGTCGAGCGCAGCGCCCTGACGCTCAAGCTGCTCAGCCACGCCCCCTCCGGCTCCGTCGCCGCCGCGGCGACCACGTCGCTGCCCGAGAACCGGGCGGGCACCAAGAACTACGACTACCGCTTCGCGTGGGTCCGCGACGCCGCCTACACCCTGCGCACGCTCATCCGGCTGGGCGAGCAGGAGGACGTGCACGCGGCCGTGTCCTGGCTGCTGCGCCTGGCCCGCGACCAGTCCCCGCAGCTGCACGTGCTCAACCGCCTCGACGGCGAGGTGCCCGGCGACGCCATGACCGTCTACGAGGCGCCCGGCTGGCGGGGGATCGGCCCGGTGGTCTCGGGCAACGCGGCGGCGGACCAGCTGCAGCTGGGGGTGTTCGGCGACCTGTTCGACATGGTCGATCTCTACGTGGGCGGCGGCAACGTGCTGGACGCGGCGACGGGGCGGATGCTGGCCGACGTCGCCGACGAGATCTGCGACCTGTGGCGCCGTGCCGACGCCGGGATGTGGGAGCTGCCCGAGCACCGGCACTACACCAGCTCCAAGATGGGCTGCTGGCACGGCCTGGACCGCGCCGTGCACCTGGCCGACGTCGGGCAGATCCCCGGCAGCGCGGACCGGTGGCGCGTCGAGCGGGACCGGATCGCGGAGTGGATCGAGGAGCACTGCTGGAATGCGCAGCGCGGTGCCTACGTCCTGCATCCCGGCACGGACGAGCTGGACACGTCGGTGCTGCTGCACGCCATCAGCGGCTTCGACCGCGGCCCCCGGATGCGCTCGACCGTCGACGCGCTGCGCGAGGAACTCGGCCGGGGACCCCTGCTCCACCGCTACAGCGGGATGCAGCACGAGGAGGGCGCGTTCGTCGCGTGCTCGTTCTGGGCAGTGGCGGCCCTCGCGCTCGTCGGCCGGCGGGAGGAGGCCGTCGAGCTCATGGAGGAGATGCTCGCGCTGGGCAACGACGTGGGTCTCTACACCGAGATGATCGACCCCGAGGACGACTCGTTCCTCGGCAACTTCCCGCAGGCCCTGAGCCATCTCGCGCTGCTGACCGCCGCGCTCGTCCTGGAGGACACGGACCGGCCGTGACCGGCCGCGGCCGGCGCAGTCCTGGGACAATGGGTTCATGACCCAGCACCCAGCGACGACCACCCCCGGACTCAGCGGCCGGGAGGCCGAGCGGCTCGCGGCCGCCCTCGAGGCCCGGGACGTGACGGTCTTCGTGGACGGCACCTCCCTGCGCCTGCCGGGGGGTGCGCTCGACGCCGTCGTGGACCTCCTGTCCCGGATGACCCGGGGGGAGACCGTCACGGTGACCTCGGCCCCGGTCGCGTCGGCCCCGGTGCCGTCCGGCGCGGACGCGCCGGCCGCCGCCGAGGACCTGCTGAGCACCTCGCAGGCGGCCGCGCTCGCCGGCATCTCGGCCACCTATCTGCGCAACCTCACCACCGAGGGCGTCATCCCGGTGCGGTACCGGGGCACCCACCGCCGGATCCGGCGCGCGGACGTCGAGGCCTGGCTCGCCCGCCACGGCGAGCAGGGAGCCGGCTCCACCTCCCCCGAGGACCTGCTGAGCACCTCGCAGGCGGCCGTGCTCGCCGGCATCTCGGCCACCCATCTGCGCAACCTCACCACCGAGGGCGTCATCCCGGTGCGGTACCGGGGCACGCACCGCCGGATCCGGCGCGCGGACGTCGAGGCCTGGCTCGAGGACCGGCAGCGTCCCGACGACGACGGCGCCGCCGCCGCCGCGGACTGATCCCGGCTCACCCGAAGCGGGCCACGACCCAGCCGTCGACCACGCCGACCTCCGCCGCCCGGAGGTTCTTGGCGGGGTCCGGCGGGGCCTCGCGACCGGCGGCGAGGGCCAGACGGGACCCCACGAACCGGCCGTCGGGGGCGAAGACCCAGAAGTGGTTGGGGCACTCGAACGTCTCGGTGTGCCCGGAGGACTCCCGGCACACGGTGGCCTGCTGATGGGTGCAGGTGTTGCGCAGCACGTGCAGGGCACCGTCCGCGGCGCGGGTGACGAGCACCGGCCCCGTGGCGGCGGGGACCGTCACGAAGTCGAACGGGTCCGGCACGGCGGAGACCGCCACGATCCGCTCCCAGCCCTCGGCGGAGTCCCCGGGGGCGCTCACGCGGCGGCCCCGTCGGTGGTGCGGGCCGGGTCGAGGACCTCGAGGGCCGCGCCGAGCCGGCGGCGCAGCGGTGCCGCGCGGCGGGCGAACTCCCGCTGCCGGCGCACGTACTCGGCCCTGCCCTGCGGGGTCTCGATCCGCACGGGCTCGTAGCCCCAGCCGGAGAGGTCGTAGGGCGCCGCCTGCATGTCCGTCTCCCGCACGTCCCACGCCAGCTCGAAGCAGTCCATGAGCAGCTCGGACGGGACCGCCGGGAGGAGCTTGTACGCCCACTTGTAGAGGTCCATGGTGGCGTGCAGGCAACCGGGCTGCTCCATCCGGCGCTGCGACTCGCGGGTGGGTCGCAGCTCGTTGAGCGGCACGGCCTGGGGCTGGAAGAAGCGGAACGCGTCGAAGTGGGTGCAGCGGATCCGGGCCGACTCCACGACGGCGTCCGTGCCCGCCGCCCCGAGCCGCAGCCCGAGCTGCTCGTGGCGGAGCTCGTTGGCCTCCGAGCGGTAGGCCATCGCCCACTCGTGGAGGCCGAAGCAGCCGAAGAACCCCGGGTTGCCGGCGTGCGCGCCGAGCACCGCCCGGGTGAAGTCGACGGCGGGGGCCCGCCGGTCCCGGACGGCGTCGTCGTCGACGGTCACGGCGCCGTCCCCGGCACCGAGTCCGAGGGCCGCGAGCTCGGCGCCGGTGAGCGGGCGGTAGAACTTCTCGTCGGCCCGCTCGGCGGCGTCCAGAAGCACGGTGCCCGCCCCGGGGTGCCAGCGCTTCAGCTGCGTCGGCTTGAGCGTGTAGTACGTGAACAGGAAGTCCTCGACCGGGTGCTTCTGCCCGCGGTGGCGACGGGTCACGAAGGGGTCCGCGTATCGGGCCGCGCGCCGCTCGTGGGCGTGCGCCCGCGCGGCCCACTCGTCACGCGGCAGGACGACGGCGGGGCGGGTCACCGGACC
>NZ_JBHVDI010000105.1:0-13223 GCF_042802875.1 Kocuria sp. NPDC057446
GGGTCCGGGAGCGCGGGGTCCGCCGACACCGGCTCCGGCGGCAGCGGCTCCGGCGGCAGCGGCTCCACGGCCGTCGGGGCCACGGTGGTCGCCTTTCCCACGGCCCCGGGGGCGCGGCGCCGGCGGCGCCGGATCGGCGCGGTCCTCGGCGCGCTGGCCGCCCTCGCGGTGCTCGCCGGCGTCCTGTTCCTCTCCCCGGCGCTCGCCGTCCGGGACGTCTCGGTGCGCGGTGCCGAGCTGACGGACCCGGCCCGTGTCGAGTCCGCGCTCGAGGTCTACCGGGGAGTGCCGCTGACGCGCATCTCCAAGGCCGAGGTGCGGGACCGGGTGGGCCGGATCCCCCAGGTCCGCTCGATCGAGGTCCTGCTCGAGCCCCCGCACCACCTCGTGGTGGCGCTGCACGAGCGCGTGCCCGTGGCGGCGGTCGAGGACGGCGGCGAGTTCGTGGTCGTCGACTCGGAAGGGGTGGAGCTGATGACCGCCGGCTCGGCCCAGGAGGCCGGCGTGCCCGTCGTCACGGGCGGTCGCGACGTGCTCGCGAGCGAGCGCTTCGAGGCGATCTCGGACGTGCTGGCCGCCCTGCCGGAGTCCGTGCTGGCCCAGCTGCGCACCGCCTCGGCCGAGTCCCTCTCCTCGGTGGAGCTGGCCTTCACCGACGGCCGCACGGTGGTCTGGGGCACCGCGGAGGACAGCGAGCTCAAGTCCCAGGTGCTGCGGGAGCTCGTCGAGGCGCGCGGGGCCGGCAGCGGGGTCGAGACCTACGACGTCTCGAGCCCCACGCGCCCCGTCGTGCGCTGACGGACCACCCACGCCATCACGTTCGACCAGAGGTCGAGAGTTGGAGTGAAAGACAGCACGACGTGCGGTTTTGGCGAAAAGTGTCGAAAGCGGTATGGCTTGTCGTGCAGGGGGTCCCGGTCGTTGTTAGGCTTGACCCCGACATCGAACCCGCCGGGGGAGCAGCCGACGGCCTGAGTATCGACCTTCGATCGAAGGTTGAGCAACGGCTCGCGATCCCGCACCCGAACCATCTCGAGTTAGGTACCCATGGACTCCTCCACCCCCCAGAACTACTTGGCCGTCATCAAGGTCGTCGGAATCGGCGGCGGCGGCGTCAACGCCGTCAACCGGATGATCGATGAGGGGCTGCGCGGCGTCGAGTTCATCGCGATCAACACGGACGCGCAGGCCCTGCTGATGAGCGACGCGGACGTCAAGCTCGACGTCGGGCGCGAGCTCACGCGCGGGCTGGGCGCCGGGGCCAACCCGGACGTCGGGCGCCAGGCGGCGGAGGACCACCACGAGGAGATCGAGGAGGTCCTCAAGGGGGCCGACATGGTCTTCGTCACGGCCGGCGAGGGCGGCGGCACCGGCACCGGCGGCGCCCCCGTGGTCGCGCGGATCGCCCGGTCCCTGGGCGCCCTGACCATCGGTGTCGTCACCCGCCCGTTCACCTTCGAGGGCCGTCGCCGGTCCAACCAGGCGGAGAACGGGATCGAGACCCTGCGCGACGAGGTCGACACCCTCATCGTGATCCCCAACGACCGGCTGCTGTCCATCTCCGACCGCAACGTGTCCATGCTGGACGCCTTCAAGTCCGCGGACCAGGTGCTGCTCTCCGGCGTGCAGGGCATCACCGACCTGATCACCACCCCGGGCCTGATCAACCTCGACTTCGCCGACGTGAAGTCCGTGATGCAGGGCGCCGGCTCGGCGCTCATGGGCATCGGCGCCGCGCAGGGCGAGGACCGCGCCGTGAAGGCGGCCGAGCTCGCCATCGCGTCCCCGCTGCTGGAGGCCTCCATCGACGGCGCCCACGGCGTGCTCCTGTCGATCCAGGGCGGCTCGGACCTCGGTCTGTTCGAGATCAACGAGGCCGCGCGCCTCGTGCAGGAGGTCGCGCACCCCGAGGCGAACATCATCTTCGGCGCGGTCATCGACGACGCGCTGGGCGACCAGGCCCGCGTCACCGTCATCGCCGCCGGCTTCGACTCGGTGAGCCCGGAGACCAACGCGAACAACACCAACGCGGCCGCCCAGCAGGCGGCCAGCACGCGCGCGGCCTTCGGCTCGGGCGCCGGTCAGCCCGCCGGTGTGGGCCGGGCCCCGCAGCGCGGCGGCGCCGCGTCCTTCGGCCAGCCCGCCACCTCCCAGCGGTGGGCGCAGCCGGTGCAGAACGACGACGTGCCCGACGACGCCGGCTTCGACGTCGACCTGCCCGCCGAGGCCGAGGCCGGCGCCGGGGCGAGCTCCGGGCGCAAGGACTCCCTGGACTTCCCCGACTTCCTGAAGTGAGTCCGGCGCCCCGGGGGCGGACGCGGAGCACCCGTGTCCGCCCCCGGGTGCGTTAATCCCCGCCGCCGGTCCCGGCGGCACGACGAGGCACGACAGGAGGACCCGGTGTTCTGGTGGCAGGACGACGTCGGGCAGGACGTCCGGGTGGCGTTCACGGACCGCGGTGCGGGCAACCTCGCGCTGCACACGGGCGACGACGCGGACGCGGTGCGGTCCCGCCGCGCCGCGCTCGAGCGGTCGATGGGCGTCCCCCGCGGCTCCCTCGTGTTCCTCGAGCAGGTGCATGGCACCGACGTCGCCGACGCGGACCGGGCCGACCGCCCGGCCGTGCCGACCGCGGACGCCGCCGTCACGGCGACCGGCGTCCCGCTGGCCGTGATGGTCGCCGACTGCGTGCCGGTGCTGCTGGTCGGCGAGGGCCCCGGCGGGTCCGTCGTGGGCGTGGCGCACGCCGGGCGCCGAGGACTGCTCGACGGCGTCCTCGAGCGCACGGTCGAGCAGCTGCGCGGCCGTGGGGCACGCCGGCTGACGGCCTGGCTCGGTCCGTCCATCTGCGGCGGATGCTACGAGGTGCCGGCCGCCATGCGCGAGGAGGCCGCGGCGCGCATCCCCGCGGTGGCCGCCACGACGTCCTGGGGCACCCCGGCCCTCGACCTCCGCGCCGGGGCCCGGGAGCGGCTGTCCGCCCTCGAGGTGGGCGTCGTCGAACCGGCGGCGGCCGGCTCCTCCTGCACCCACGAGAACGAGCAGCTGTCCTCCCACCGGAGGGACCCCGGCTCCGGCCGCATCGTCGGCCTCGTCTGGCGCACCGCCCCGCGCGAGGAGGGCGCCGCGTGAGCGCCGGCCCGGCCGCCGCACCCGGCGGGGACGATCCGCGGACCCTGGAGCTGGCCCGGTCGCTCGAGCGGGTCCGCACGCGGATCGCGGACGCGGCACGGCAGGGCGGGGCGGCGGAGGAGCCCGTGCTGATCGCCGTGACGAAGTTCTTCCCCGCCGAGGACGTGGCCCGGCTGCACCGGCTGGGCGTCCGGCACGTGGGGGAGAACCGGGACCAGGAGGCCGCGGCCAAGGCGCGGGAGGCGGCCGGGCTCGTGCAGGGACCCCTCACCTGGCACTTCGTGGGCCAGCTGCAGTCCAACAAGGCGAAGTCGGTCGTGCGCTACGCGTCGTGGGTGCACTCCGTGGACCGGGCCTCCCTGGTCACGGCGCTCGGCCGCGCGGTGGCGCGGCACCGGGAGGCCGTGGCGGCCGGGGACGCGGTCCCCGGGCCGTGCGCCGACGAGGACCTGACGTGCCTCGTCCAGGTGTCCCTGGACGCCGAGGAGCGCCGCGGCGGAGCCCGCCCCCAGGACGTCGTCGGCCTCGCCGAGCAGATCGCCGGCACCGACGGACTGCGCGCCGGGGGAGTCATGGCCGTCGCCCCGCTGGGGGCTCCTCCGGGGCCGGCCTTCGACCGCCTCCTGGAGCTCTCGCAGCAGCTGCGGCAGTCCCTTCCCGAGGCCACGGCCGTGTCCGCGGGCATGAGCCACGACCTCGAGGAGGCGGTCGCCCGAGGGGCCACGCACGTGCGCGTCGGCTCCGATATCCTCGGCCCCCGAGCCCCCGTAGGATAGCTTGGAGGACGGCCCTGCGGGGCCAGGGCCGTACCGCGTCCCGGGCAGCACGCCGGGCGCAGGGCGGTCCGAGGATCCCGGAACTCCCCCCACCGCCGATATCCGCACAGACAGTCAAGGAGAGCACCATGGCCGGAGCGTTGCGCCGCACCATGATCTATCTCGGCCTCGCCGAGACGGACGAGGACTACGACGAGCCGACGCCGTCCCGCCAGGAGCACCAGTCCGCCGTCGCGGTCCGGGAGGAGCCGCGCGAGACCCGCGCCCACGAGTCCACCGCGGTGGCCGTGCCGCGCCGGTCGGCCGAGTACCGGGCGCCGGTCACCCCCATCAAACGCGCCCCCTCCAGCTCTCGAGAGGACAGCTCGACCTTGCGCACGATCACCACGGTCCACCCCCGCTCCTACAACGACGCGAAGTCCATCGGCGAGGCCTTCCGCGAGGGCACGCCCGTCATCATGAACGTCAGCGACATGGGCGACGCCGAGGCCAAGCGCCTGGTGGACTTCTCCGCCGGACTGGTCTTCGCCCTGCACGGCTCCATCGAACGGGTGACGGGCAAGGTCTTCCTGCTCACCCCGTCCTACGTGGAGGTCGTCGGGCACCCCGCCGGCGGCGAGGACGACACCGACGACCACCAGGAGGACTGAGGCGCACCGATGGACCTTCTGCTCTCCGTGCTGTACCTGGCCCTGCACCTCGTGTACGTCGCGCTGCTCGCGCGCCTCGTCCTCGACTGGGTGCAGATGTTCGCCCGCAACTGGCGGCCCCACGGGGCCGCCCTCGTCGGGGCGTCGGCCGTGTACACGGTCACCGACCCGCCCATGCGGTGGCTGCGCCGGATCGTGCCGCCCCTGCGCTTCGGCGGGGTGTCGCTGGACCTGGGGTTCCTCATCCTCATCTTCGCCGTCAGCATCGTCCAGGGCATCGTCGGCTCGATGCTGGTCTGACCCGGTGCCGGTCCGGCCCCACCGGCCGCGGACCGGCCTGTACGCTGTAACCGCACGACCACCGGGCGCCGGCCACCGCGCCGCCCCGGCCCCGGTCGGACGGATCCCCCGCCGCGGGCCGCGCCCCGCCCGCGGCCCCGCCCACGAAGGAATGCACCCATGGCTCTGACGCCCGAAGACGTCATCAACAAGCGGTTCCAGCCCACCAAGTTCCGGGAGGGCTACGACCAGGACGAGGTCGACGACTTCCTCGACGAGATCGTCGTGGAGCTGCGCCGCCTCAACCAGGAGAACACCGACCTCAAGCAGCAGCTCGAGGCCGCCGGGCAGCCCGTCGCCCCGAAGGACTCCGCGCCCTCGCCCGTCTCCGAGCCCGGCCTCCCGGTCGCGGAGGACACCGCCGGGGCGGAGGCCCCCGCCGCGGACGCCGGCACCGTGCAGCCGGAGGCGGCCGAGCGCACCGCGCCGGCCGCGACCGTTCCGACCGGCACCCCCGCCGAGACCGTCCCCGTGGAGCCGGTCCCCGCCGAGACCGCCCCCGTCTCCGGGGCGGCGCAGTCCGCCGCCGGCGTCCTGGCGATGGCCCAGAAGCTGCACGACGAGTACGTCGCCGAGGGCACCGCCGAGCGGGACCGGATCATCGGCGAGGCCCGGGACCGGGCCGAGGAGCTCGTCACGGACGCCCAGCGCACGCGCGAGGAGACCCTCACCACCCTCCAGGAGGAGCAGGCCGAGCTGCAGGCCCGCGTCGCCGGGCTGCGCTCGTTCGAGCAGGACTACCGCAGCAACCTCAAGGCGTACATCCAGGACCAGCTCCAGGACCTGGACACCACGCCGTCCCTCGAGCCCGTCGCCGCCGCGGACGGGACCGACCGGGCCTGAGCACCGCGCCGCGACGCGCACCCCGCGGAGGGACCGGCCACGCGCCGGTCCCTCCGTCGTCGTCAGCCCCACGGGGACGTCCCCCACGATGATGTCCCCACGGGGAGGCGCCCGGAGCGGAGGCTCCCGGGCGGACGTGGCACCATGGAGCGGGACCGCGGTCCCCCCGCCCCGCCCCGCGGGGCGGTCCCCAGCCCCGATCCGGCACCCGAGGAGAGCATGAGCGAGTCCCCCGAAGTCCCCGCCGGCGCACCCGACCGCGGGATGCGGCGGGGCGTCCTGCTCCTCGCCGCGGTCGCCGCGCTTCTCGTCTACGCCGCGGACCAGCTCACCAAGTGGTGGGTCGTCTCGACCATGTCGCCGGGCGAGCGCACGCCGGTGGTCGGGGAGGTGCTGTGGTGGCAGTTCATCCGCAACCCCGGCGCCGCGTTCTCCCTCGGGGAGGACATCACCTGGGTCTTCACCGTGGTCATGGTGGTCGTCTCCGTGCTCATCATGCTCACCCTCCGCCGCGTCCGCTCGGCCGCCTGGGCCGTGGCCCTGGGACTGGTCCTCGGCGGCGCCCTCGGCAACCTCACCGACCGGCTCGTGCGGGAACCGGGCTTCGGGGTGGGGCACGTGGTGGACTTCATCGCCGTGCCCCGCTTCGCGATCTTCAACATCGCCGACTGCGGGGTGGTCGTGGGGGTGTCCCTCGTGGTGCTCCTGACCCTGTTCGGCCGGGAGCTCGACGGCACCCGCACGACGTCGGCCCGCCGGGACGTACAGCGGCTCGAGGCGTCGCCGGAGGAGGAGGGCACCCGTGGCTGAGTCCGAGGAGCACGTGCGGGAGCGCTTCACCGTGCCGCCCGAGCTCGAGGGCCACCGGGCGGACGCCGCCGTGGCCGCCCTCACCGGGCTCTCCCGCTCCGCGGCCGCCGCGCTCTGCGCGGAGGGGCGCGTCCTGCACCGCGACCGGCCGATCGCCAAGTCCTTCCGGGTCGAGACCTCGCAGACGCTCACGGTGCACGTGCCCGTGCCCGAGGACCCGGCGCGGATCGTGCCCCAGCTGGTCGACGACTTCCGCGTGGTGCACCTCGACGACGACATCGTGGTGGTCGACAAGCCCCCGGGCGTCGCCGCGCACCCGTCGCCGGGCTGGAAGGGGCCCACCGTGGTCGGTGCCCTGGCGGGCGCGGGCGTCACCGTGAGCACCTCCGGGGCTCCCGAACGCGCCGGCGTGGTGCACCGGCTCGACGTCGGCACGTCCGGGCTGATGGTCGTGGCCCGGACCGAGCGGGCGTACACCGCTCTCAAGCGCGCCTTCAAGGAACGGACGGTCACCAAGGTCTACCACACCGTGGTGCAGGGCCTGCCGGACCCGCTGCGCGGGACGATCGACGCGCCGATCGGACGGCACCCCGGCTACGACTGGCGCTTCGCCGTGGTCGAGGGCGGCCGGACGTCGATCACCCACTACGAGGTCCTGGAGGCCTTCGGCCGGGCGGCGCTCGTCGAGGTGCACCTGGAGACCGGCCGCACCCACCAGATCCGCGTGCACTTCTCCGCCCTGCGCCACCCGTGCTGCGGGGACCTCACCTACGGTGCTGACCCCGCGCTGTCGGCGGGCCTCGGGCTCACCCGGCAGTGGCTGCACGCCAAGCGGCTGGGCTTCGAGCACCCCGGCACGGGGGAGCCCGTCGAGTACGAGAGCCCGTACCCGCCGGACCTGTCCTTCGCCCTCGAGACCCTGCGCGACGGCGGACCGGACTGACCGGGGCGAGCGGCGTCCCCCCGCGCGGACGCCCGCCGCGGCCCGGGCCCGCCCGGGCGGCGCGGTCGGTGCGGGCCACTACACTGGTCGGGTGACGACGGCGACCGGCAAGAAGAGCTTCACCCACCTGCACGTGCACACCGAGTACTCCATGCTCGACGGTGCGGCACGCCTCGACGACCTGTTCGAGGCCTGCCACGAACTCGGGATGTCCTCCCTGGCGACGACCGACCACGGCTTCGTGTTCGGGGCCTTCGACTTCTGGAACAAGGCCCGCACCGCGGGGATCAAGCCCATCATCGGCGTGGAGGCCTATCTGACCCCGGGCACCGCCCGCTCGGACCGCACCCGCGTGAAGTTCGCCGACGGCGGCCGGGACGACGTCTCGGGCGGCGGCGCGTACACGCACATGACGCTGCTCGCCGAGACCACCCAGGGCATGCAGAACCTGTTCCGCGCCTCGTCCCTGGCGTCCCTGGAGGGCCAGCTGTACAAGCCGCGCATGGACCGCGAGCTGCTGAACACCTACGGCAAGGGCCTGATCGCCACCACCGGCTGCCCCTCCGGGGAGGTCCAGACCCGGTTGCGGCTGGGCCAGTACGAGGAGGCGCGGCAGGCCGCGGCCGAGTTCCGCGACATCTTCGGTGCGGAGAACTACTACTGCGAGCTCATGGACCACGGTCTGGGGATCGAGAAGCAGGTCACCGGGGACCTGCTCAGGCTCGCCAAGGACCTGCAGCTGCCGCTCGTGGCCACCAACGACCTGCACTACACCCACGCCGAGGACGCCAAGTCCCACGCCGCGCTGCTGTGCGTGCAGTCCGGTTCCACCCTGGCGGACCCCAAGCGCTTCAAGTTCGACGCCGACGAGTTCTACCTGAAGTCCCCCGCGGAGATGCGGGAGCTCTTCCGGGACTTCCCCGAGGCCTGCGACAACACCCTGGAGATCGCGGAGCGGTGCAACGTCGAGTTCGACACCTCCGCGAACTACATGCCCCGCTTCCCCACCCCCGAGGGCCACGACGAGGAGTCCTGGTTCGTCGAGGAGGTCCAGCGGGGCCTGCACCACCGCTTCCCCGGCGGTATCCCCGAGGACGTCCAGCGCCAGGCGGACTACGAGAAGGGCATCATCCTGCAGATGGGCTTCCCCGGGTACTTCCTGGTGGTGGCCGACTTCATCAACTGGGCCAAGAACAACGGGATCCGGGTGGGCCCGGGCCGCGGGTCCGGGGCCGGGTCGATGGTCGCCTACGCCATGCGCATCACGGAGCTGAACCCGCTCGAGCACGGGCTGATCTTCGAGCGCTTCCTCAACCCGGACCGCGTGTCCATGCCCGACTTCGACGTCGACTTCGACGACCGCCGCCGCTCCGAGGTGATCCACTACGTCACCGAGAAGTACGGCGACGAGCGCGTGGCCATGATCGTCACCTACGGCACCATCAAGGCCAAGCAGGCGCTCAAGGACTCCTCGCGCGTGCTCGGCTACCCCTTCTCGATGGGGGAGAAGCTCACCAAGGCCATGCCGCCGGACGTCATGGGCAAGGGCATCTCCCTCAAGGACGTCTACGACGACTCCGCCAAGCGCCACGGCGAGGCCGACGAGCTGCGGGAGGTCCTCGCCCAGGACCCCGAGGCGAAGAAGATCTTCGAGACCGCCGAGGGCCTCGAGGGCCTCAAGCGGCAGTGGGGGGTGCACGCGGCGGGCGTCATCATGTCCTCGCACCCGCTGATCGACATCATCCCGATCATGCGCCGCGAGCAGGACGGCCAGGTCATCACCCAGTTCGACTACCCCACGTGCGAGGGTCTCGGACTGATCAAGATGGACTTCCTGGGGCTGCGCAACCTGACGATCATCTCCGACGCCCTGGAGAACATCACGCTCAACCAGGACGGCTTCGTCCTCGACCTCGAGAACCTGGGCCTCGAGGACGCCGAGTCCTACGAGCTCCTGGCCCGCGGCGACACCCTGGGCGTCTTCCAGCTCGACGGCGGGCCCATGCGCCAGCTGCTCAAGCTCATGCGCCCCGACAACTTCGAGGACATCTCCGCGGTCATCGCGCTGTACCGCCCGGGTCCGATGGGCGCCAACTCGCACACGAACTATGCGCTGCGCAAGACCGGCCAGCAGGAGATCACGCCGATCCACCCCGAGCTCGAGGAGCCGCTCGCGGAGATCCTGAACACGACCTACGGCCTGATCGTCTACCAGGAGCAGGTCATGGCGATCGCCCAGAAGGTCGCGGGCTTCTCGCTCGGCCAGGCGGACATCCTCCGCCGTGCCATGGGCAAGAAGAAGAAGTCGGAGCTGGACAAGCAGTACGAGGGCTTCCACGGCGGCATGGCGGAGCGCGGCTACTCCGAGGCGGCGATCAAGGCCCTCTGGGACATCCTGCTCCCGTTCTCCGACTACGCGTTCAACAAGGCCCACTCCGCGGCCTACGGACTCGTGTCGTACTGGACCGCATACCTCAAGGCGCACTACCCGGCCGAGTACATGGCCGCGCTGCTGACCTCGGTGGGGGACGACAAGGACAAGCTCGCCCTGTACCTCACCGAGTGCCGCCGGATGGGCATCACCGTGCTGCCCCCGGACGTCAACGAGTCCGCGCTGAACTTCACCCCCGTGGGCACCGACATCCGCTTCGGGATGGGCGCGGTGCGCAACGTGGGCGCCAACGTGGTCAGCGCGATGGTCGAGGCCCGGGAGGAGCACGGCGCCTTCACGTCCTTCAACGACTTCCTCGCGAAGGTCCCCGCCGTGGTCTGCAACAAGCGCACCATCGAGTCCCTCGTCAAGGCGGGCGCCTTCGACCGGCTCGGCCACACCCGGCGCGGGCTCGTGCTCTGCCACGAGGAGGCCGTGGACGCCACGGTGGCCGTGAAGCGCCAGGAGGCCGCCGGGCAGTTCGACCTCTTCGGGGGCATGGGCCTGGACGACGAGGACCCCACGACGTCGCTGACCGTGGCGGTGCCGGACGTGCCCGAGTGGGAGCGCAAGGACCTGCTCGCCTTCGAGCGGGAGATGCTCGGCCTGTACGTCTCCGACCACCCCCTGCGGGGCCTCGACGAGGCGCTGGGCCAGTACGCCGACACCTCGATCCAGCCGCTGCTCGGCGAGGACGGCCGGCCCGACGGCGCCGTGGTGACCGTGGCGGGCATGATCACGTCCCTGTCCCGGCGGATCGCCAAGACCTCGGGCAACGCCTACGCGCGGGTGGAGCTCGAGGACCGGACGGGCTCGATCGAGATCATGTTCTTCGGCAAGGCCTACGCCCCCATCGCGGGCGTGCTCGCGGAGGACCTCATCTGCGTGATCAAGGGCCGGCTGCAGCGCCGGGACGACGGGTCGGTGACGATCTCCGCGCAGGAGCTCACCGTGCCGGAGCTCTCGGCGGACGGGCACAGCGGGCCCGTGCTCATCGCCCTGCCCGAGTTCCGCGCCACCGAGGAGACGGTCAAGGAGATCGGCGTGGTGCTGCGCAACCACCGCGGGGACTCCGAGGTGCGCATCCACCTCGAGACGCGCCAGAAGGTGCAGGTCCTGCGCCTGGGCCCGGACCTGCGGGTGAACCCGTCACCGGCGCTGTTCGGGGACCTCAAGGTGCTGCTCGGCCCCACCTGCCTGGAGGTCTAGCCCACCGGGCGGCGGAGCGCAAGGGGCGGCACCCGCCCGGCGGCCCCGGTGCCATACCATGGAGAGCGTGACTACTGCTGAGACGACCACGACACCCGTCCTGCGGACGATCGACCTGCGCGGCCGGCACCTGTCCTGGTCCGATCTGCGGGCGGCCGTGCCCCGGCAGAGCCCCACGTCCCTCGCCTCGGCGCAGCAGGCCGTGGAGGAGATCATCGCCGCGGTCCGCACCGAGGGCGCCGACGCCCTGCGCCGCTACGCGCGGCGCTTCGACGGCGTGGAGCAGCGGCGGCTGCGCGTCGACCCGGCGGTGATCCGGCAGGCCGTCGAGGACCTGGACCCGGCCGTGCGCCGCGGCCTGGAGACCGCCATCGAGCGGACCCGGGCCTTCGCCCGGGCGCAGCGGCCGGCCGACGCCCGGATCGAGGTCGCGCCCGGCGCCGTGCTCGTGCACCGGTGGACGCCCCTGCGCCGCGCGGGGCTGTACGTGCCCGGCGGACTCGCGGTCTACCCCTCCTCCGTGGTCATGAACGTCGTCCCGGCCCAGGCCGCCGGCGTCGGCTCCGTGGTGCTGTGCAGCCCGCCGCAGAAGGAGTTCGGCGGTCTGCCGCACCCCACGATCCTCGCCGCCGCCGGACTGCTCGGGGTGGACGAGGTCTGGGCGATCGGCGGCGCCCAGTCGCTGGCCGCCATGGCCCACGGGGTCGTGGACGGCGAGGACGTCCTCGAGCCCGTCGACACCGTGACCGGTCCCGGCAACGTCTACGTGGCCACGGCCAAGCGCCTGCTCCGCTCCGTGGTCGGCGTCGACGCCGAGGCGGGGACCACCGAGATCGCCGTGCTCGCCGACGACACCGCCGTGCCGGCCTACGTGGCCGCCGACCTGATCTCCCAGGCCGAGCACGACCCCGCCGCCGGGGCGGTGCTGATCACCCACTCGCCGGAGCTCGCCGAGCGGGTCGCCGCGGAGCTCGCCGTCCAGGTGCCCGAGGCGAAGCACCGGGAGCGGATCGCCACGGCCCTGACAGGTCCCCAGTCCGGGGTCGTGCTCACCGACGACCTCGACGCCTCGATCGCCGTGGCCGACGCCTACGCCGCGGAGCACCTCGAGATCCACACCGCCGATCCCCAGGCGGTCGCCGACCGGGTGCGCAACGCGGGGGCGATCTTCCTGGGGCCCTACAGCCCGGTCCCGCTGGGCGACTACGCGGCGGGCTCGAACCACGTGCTGCCCACGGGCGGGACGGCCGTGCACGCCCAGGGCCTGTCCACCACCGCGTTCATGAAGGCGGTGCAGGTCGTGGAGTACACCCGGGACGCGCTCGCCAGCATCGGGGAGGACATCGTGGCCGTCGCGCGCTCCGAGGACCTGCCCGCGCACGGCAGCGCCATCACCATCCGCACCGGGAGCTGAACCGACCGTGCACTGCCCGTTCTGCCGCCACACCGACTCCCGCGTCGTCGACAGCCGCACCACGGACGACGGGACGGCGATCCGACGCCGCCGCCAGTGCTCCGAGTGCGGCCGGCGGTTCACGACGCTCGAGACCACGACCATCTCGGTCATCAAGCGCTCGGGCGTGACCGAGCCCTTCGACCGGCAGAAGATCGTCAACGGGGTGCGCAAGGCCTGCCAGGGCCGCCCGGTGAGCGAGGACGACCTCGCGATGCTCGCCCAGGAGGTCGAGGAGACGATCCGGGCGCTGGGCGCCGCGGAGATCGAGGCCCACGAGGTGGGGCTGGCGATCCTCGCCCCGCTGCGCCGGCTGGACGTCGTGGCGTACCTGCGCTTCGCGAGCGTCTACCAGGCCTTCGCCGGTCTGGGCGACTTCGAGGAGGCGATCGACCTCCTGCGCCGGCAGCAGGCCGAGCAGACCGGTCAGCAGACCATCCCCGCCACCGTGGAGCCGATCGGCTCCGCCCGGAAGCGCACCGGCCGGCGGCCGCGCGGCAAGGGCGCCGAGGGCGTGTCCCAGCCGCGGCTGCTCTGACGGCCCGAGCGGGCGCAACGTCCCGGCGTGTCCCTTGCCGCCGGCCGGAGGGGGACCGTAGAGTGGGGACCACAACAAGCTCCCGCCGGGGGCTGCGGA